>JACZVJ010000148.1 GCA_022572725.1 Nitrospinota bacterium
AGTCCTAAAAAGACCGCCCCGCCCTCAAAGAACTCAACCTCCGCCTCGACGGTCCAACTCAAAGTAGGGCAAAAGGCTCCGCCGTTTATCCTTTTCAGTCAGGCTGGGGAAAAAGTGAGCCTAACCGACTACCGAGGGAAAAGGGTGGTCCTGTATTTTTACCCAAAAGATGATACGCCGGGATGTACCAAGGAAGCCTGTGCCTTTCGTGATAGCATCGAGGAAATCAATGAAAGCGGTGCAGTGGTGCTGG
The DNA here is from genome assembly GCA_022572725.1 of Nitrospinota bacterium. GTDB lineage: Bacteria > Nitrospirota > Nitrospiria > Nitrospirales > UBA8639 > JACZVJ01. Next base: position 254 of record JACZVJ010000148.1, read on the forward strand.
GAGTCAGCGCTGACTCGGTCGACTCACACAAGAAATTTGCTCAGAAATTTAACCTGAACTTCCCGATTCTAAGTGATGTGGACAAAAAAATGGTCCAGGCCTATGGAGTGTGGAAAGAAAAGTCCCTGTACGGGCGGACGTTTATGGGTATTGAACGCAGCACGTTTATCATCGACGAACAGGGAAAAATTGCAGAAATCTTTTCCAAGGTCAAGGTGGATCGCCATCTGGAAGAAGTGCTGGGTGAGCTTGAATTAATTCGATAAGCCAAGAGCCCGGTCGGCACGCTGGGATTTGAACCCCAAAGGTCGGCGGTCCAAATCCGTCCCCCCAGCCAATCGAAATCCTTTGGCTTCTAAGGCCTTGTCGGTCAATCCGGCAGGGCCTTTCTTTTGGAGGAATGACCGATTGTCCATGTTTTGTCCGTGTTCCAAAACCCGAACTCAATCTTGGATAGCGGACCACTTATTACCGGCCCCTGCAACTCCGCCTCCTTCGAGGTGATCGGCCTCCCCGCGCCTCTCTTCATGCCACGCTGGCTCCCTTGACCAAGGGCACATCCAAGCAGATTTCCGTCGTCGACATTATGCTGTGTTGGCTCTAGGAGACTTCCACGGGGCTCGAGTCATCTGGAACAATAACGTGAATCGGTTCTTTGACCGGACGGCTGCCTCCAATTAGCTTGAGCCGGGCGACCATCCATTCGGTTAGCTCCTGGCCTTTTGCCGCAAGAAGGATGCCTTGCTCATCAAATATCCCTTCTGCCAACACCAAATGAGGTCTGAGTTCCCTGAGCGAGAGGGTCGCCAGTTTAAACTTCTGCTCCGGGACAAAGGCGATTTTGAGGGCCTGGAGGACAGCCGGGTCGTACCACCCCCTCCGGTTTTCCATCTCCCCGAAGGCTTGGCTTCCGGGAAAATCCTGCATCTGGAGCGTATCAAAATCGAGGGCGACTTTGAGGAGTCGTGCCCCTAACGGAATGTCTTCACCCTGCCGTGAATCGTGCGGAGACCCAGAGCCATCGAAGTGTTTGTGCTGGTAGGCGATGATATCGGCGACTTCTTTCATCCGGGGGATATTCCCCAGAATCTCGGCGCCCGTACTGGGATGCGTGGTGAAGAGCCGTTCCTCCTGAGGATCCAACGGCTCCCCGGCATTGACTTTCTTGAGGAGAGTCTCCGGCAGAATCACGCACCCGATTTGGGAGAGGGTGGCCGCAATTTCAAGGCCCCAGACATTCGACAGGCCCATGTGGTGCGCCAGGCCGGTGACGTACCGTTTGAGTCGAGAGGCCCGCCCAAAGGCTTCGGGGTGGACCAACGACAGGACATTGGCAAGCGCTTGGAGACTGCCGGTGAGCGTCTGTTCCAGGAGTTCCTTTTCGGCCCTGATCAGCCGGTACTGTTTGACCCCTGCTTCCAAGGCGGTGGCGAGGGTTTCGGGGGGACAGGGCTTGGTGAGGAACCGAAAGATGGCGCCTTGATTGACCGCCTCCATGGCCATATCCAGATCGGCGTTTCCCGTCAGCATCATGCGCACGGTGTCCTGGTGAAATTGTCGCACGCAAGAAAGAAACTGGTTCCCATCCATTCCAGGCATGCGGAAATCTGACACCACGACCGCAAACGGCCCTTGCGCCCGCAACGTCTTTAGCCCCTGCTCCCCACCCAACGCGGTGTGTACCTGAAACTGCTTGCGGAACTGGCGTTGATACGCCTCTAAAATATTGGCTTCATCATCGACTAAAAGAATTTTTTCCATCACCAATACCCCTTTTCCTCATTATTAATTATTTTTCCACAGGAACCTCGACCAGACTGCGCCAGACCGGAAGCCGGTCAGCCAGACCGAGTTGGGCCAAATAATCCAGATCAATGTTCGGTGGAACTTCCTCCTTGGGCCCTTCTCCTATATCCGCTAAAGCGTTGGCCACATGGACCGCCGTCACCGGAGCCAGGGTCTGAAGAAGGCTTCTGGCTGGGTGGTGGTGGAACGCGACCGCCTCGACAATGGGGGTATTTAATCCCCAAATTCCCAGGAGATAGGCGCCAATTTCCGCATGGGTGGTCCCCAGAGTTTCTTGTTCAGCGTCCTCCCGGGAAAGCTGGTGACTCTCAGCGAGGCGTAGGGTTTCTTGATACCGCTCAGGTAAATGAGAGGCGAGTATCAGTACCCCAATATCATGGAGGAGGCCGCCAGCCAAAGCCTCTCCCACCATGCGCGGCTCACCCTTCTCTGCCTTGATAATTTTCTGGGCATGTTCACCCGTTGAGAGACTGTGATGCCAAAAGCGCTCGTAGGAGAACCCGGATACCAAATTCTGGCCAAGCTGCTGAAAGACCTGGACGCTGAGAACGAGGGTTTTCAGCGTATCCAACCCAAGGAACAATACCGCCTGGGAGGGATCGGAGATAGACTGCGGAATCCCAAAAAAGGCTGAGTTCACCATTTTGAGGATTTTGGCAGTCATTCCCACATCTTTTGAAATGATCGCGGCGGCCTTTGCAATAGAGCTGTCCGAAGATTGCAACTCTTCTTCAAGTTCCAGATACAGGGCGGGGATCACCGGCATCGATTCGATCTGAGACACCACCTGTTTGAGTCGCTCGTCTCCCAAGAGATCACCTAGCGTGCAGACACGGTCAATGGTGGTTTTTAACTCATCGGCATCGTAGGGCTTGGCCAGGTACTGATGAGCCGGCCCAATGGCGCTCATGGTCATTTCCTGATCCGCCTGCCCGGAAAGCAGTATACGAATGGTCTGGGGGTACCGGCTTTGTATGTCGGTCAACAGCTGCACGCCATTCATCATCGGCATCCGTACATCAGAGACCACCACGTCGAAGGCGGCTCGTTCCAAGCAGGCCAGCGCCTCGTGTCCACCCGGAGCAAACTCCATCTCCCATTCATCCCGCATAGAGCGGAGCATCCGTTTGAGCCCTTGGAGCAGGTTGGGATCGTCATCCACGAACAAGATGCGTCGCTTCATCCGTTCACCTTTGCCGTGGAAGAAGAAAGGGGCAGACGAATCACAAACGTGGTTCCCTTGCCCATCTCCGTCTCAAACATCAGAGTCCCGCCATGTTTGTTGACCACCACGTCATGGGCCATCGCCAGCCCTTGCCCCGTGCCTTTTCCCACGCCTTTGGTGGTAAAGAAGGGATCAAAGATTTTGCCCCGGGCCCCCTCGGAAATCCCCGTGCCCGTATCTTCGACGTGTATCTCCACCCAGTCGCCGTTCGCCCGCGTCCGAAGCGTGATGGTCCCCTTTTCCCCACCGTCTTTGCTCACCACGTCCCCAATCGCATGGGCCGCGTTGATGATGAGATTCAACAGCACTTGATTCAGTTCACCCGGCAAACAGGGGACCGGCGGCAGCGCGGGATCCAAGTCCGTGACCAGGTCAGCCACATATTTCCATTCGTTGCGGGCCACCGTCATGGTGCTTTCGATGGCCTTATTCAGGTCGATGGGTTTTTTCTCGGTCGTCCCCGGATGTGAGAAGTCCTTCATGGCCCGGACGATGGTGGCTACCCGACCCGCCCCCTCCAGGGCCTGGTGGAGAGCTTTGGGTATCTCGTCGGTCATATAGTCCACATCCGCCTCGGCCATCTTGGACTGAACGGTGCGGAGCAGCTCCGGGGACACAGCCTCCGCCTCCACCGCGTGCAGCAGGGTGGCATAGGAATCCAGGACTTCCCTGATCACGGTGAATCCGTCCTGCAGAAAGCGCAGGTTGTCGCTCACGTATTGAGTGGGGGTGTTAATCTCGTGGGCAATGCCCGCCGCCATCTGCCCGATCGATTCCATTTTCTGGGCGAGGGCAAGCTGGGCCTCCAACTGTTTGCGCTCGGAAAGATCCACCCCCAGCACCAAGACCCCAGAAGAGTGATCTTCGTACCTGACGAGAGGAGTAAGGGCGAGGCCCAAAAATCCCGACTTTCCAGATGGTTGGGTGTAAGTGAGATCATCCAGCCGGACTGGGTGGTGGGATTCCAGACACTTTTTGATCGCTCGCTCAACTTGAGACCAATCCCACTGGATCCCAACCTCTGCCAGTGCCTTCCCCAGCACCTCACTGGGGGCGAGACCAAAGGTCGAAGCTGCCGTCCCATTCCACCGGGTGACCTTTCCTTGGCCATCCAGGCCGATCAGGATTGAGGAAATAGAGGCTAGTACCTGTTCTAACTCACCATGCCCATGACGCAGTCCCTTCTCCGCCAGTTGGCGGGCGATGAACTCTCGTTTGAGCCTCATGCTTCCCAATGCCAAGATCACCAAAGACAGCAAGCCTCCCCCAATGATGAACCACATTGAGTGCTGGCCAGTGATGCGGGATTCCACAGTTCGGCGCTCCAATAGAGCGTATTCCTCCCGCTTCATCTCAGTCACTATCTGTCGGATTTCATCCATCACCTTTTTCCCATGGTTGGTCTTGACGATTGCCAGCGCAGCCTCAAAGCTTTTTCCCCTCCGGGTCTCGATGGTTTCCTGGAGTTCATCCTGTTTATCGGCCACCTTCTGCGCGAGGAGGAGTATCCTGCGCTGTTGGCTGGGATTATCGGACGTCAAATCCCTCAACTGCTTGATATGTTCCTCAATACGGGCGACAGCAACCTGGTAGGGTTCCAGATATTCCTCTAATCTTGTGAGGAGATAGCCGCGTTGCCCCGTTTCGGCATCCTTTAATGTTGAGAGCACATTGTTGATCCTGGTCAAAACTTCATGGGTATGTTCGACCCAACGACTTGTCTCAATGAACTGTTGCAAGGCCTGATAGGAACTGGCAGCCATGACGACCAGAATGATAAGCGCCAGTCCCAACCAACCGACGGTCTTTTTTTCTATGGACAAGTTCATCCTGCCCCCTCCTCTTAAACCCACGCGATGGAAGCTCCTCCACCTTCTATCACCGCATGGGATGGAAGATGGGGCCAACCCCACTCGGGGATCGTGAAAGCAGACACGATGCTGCCCGGCACCGGGACACCAATGCCCCCCAGCAGAATTAGGGTCAAACCAGTTTTGAACTGAGGAAGTTTCATCTTGCTCTGACCTGAATCAATGTGCTGCCATGATTTAGACCGAACCACCTCCCTCAGTGCTGGGGATGCGGCGTTGGAACTCGGGCTTCGCACGATCGTTGCGCCTTTCGCTTCCTTCTTGGCCAGGCCCTCAAGCCACGCCCCCAGCGACCCCGTCGCTCTGTACTGCCGTCTCTGTCCCAACAGCGCGGACCACGGTGACGAGTGTCGTTTCTTGGTGATGAATGTTGGTTCATGGTTCCCTACCTTCGGCCCCGATTTGGTTTGTGGCTCATCGTGGGTCTTGATCAAAGCATCGATTTCCCATAGGACGCCTCACGAGGGAATTGATGCCCCACTCAGCAACCTACCTTCTGTCCCTAAGAC
>JACZVJ010000003.1 GCA_022572725.1 Nitrospinota bacterium
AAAATAGTGATCTCCCTCGGCGTGCGGAATGAGGGACCGGAGGTATTCGTGAGCCAGCTCCACACCGCGTCCCGGTCGTACGGGCTTTCGAAAATCCAGGGCCTGGGCCGCGGTCAGTAATTCAATGGCCAGCACCTGTTGGACATTCTCCAGCACATGAAACAGTTTTACGGCACTGATACTGCCCATACTTACGTGGTCCTCATGGCCGAGACTGGTGGGGATGGAATCAACCGAGGCCGGATGACAGAACACCTTGTTTTCTGAGACCAGAGCCGCGGCTGTATATTGTGGGATCATAAACCCGGAGTTCAACCCAGTGTCCTTCATCAAAAGCGTGGGCAGGCCATCATGGCCCCCAAGGAGAAGATAGGTCCGCCGTTCGGAGATGTTCGCGAGGGTGGCTAACGCGATGGCCGCAAAATCCAAGACCACGGCCAGCGGTTGCCCATGAAAATTCCCTCCGCTGATGATAGCGCCATCTTCAAACACCAGCGGGTTATCCGTCACGGAATTGATTTCGATTTCAACCACGGCCTGTGCGTGGTGCAGACTATCTCTCGCAGCACCATGCACCTGCGGGACACATCGCAAAGAATAGGGATCCTGGACCTTGCCACAGTGACGATGGGACTCGAGAATTTCGCTTGAGACCAGGAGCTTGCGGACATTGTCAGCCGCTTGTCGTTGCCCGGTGTAGGGACGGAGCTGATGAATCCTCGCATCAAACGGGGTGACGCTACCTCGAAGCGCTTCTAAGCTCATGGCCGCGACGACATCCGCAACTTTGACCAGGTTGATCGTTTGCTCTAGAACATAGGCCCCGTAGGCACTCATCAGTTGCGTGCCGTTGATGATCGATAGTCCGTCTTTCGCGTGCAAATCGATGGGGGTCATCCCGTGCTGGTGAAGAACGTCTGCGGCAGGAAGGGTGGCCTCTCCTTCCCGATCCCAGAAATAGCCGTACCCCAGCAACGGCAGCGACATATGGGCCAGTGGGGCCAAATCACCGGAAGCTCCGACACTTCCTTTACTCGGAACGGCAGGGATCAGGTCCCGTGCTGCAAAGGCCAGGAGACGCTCAAAGGTCTCGAGAGAAATACCCGAATACCCTAAGCTCAAGGCGTGGATTTTCAGCAGGAGCATCAAGCGACATATGCCCTTTGGGACTAAGTCGCCGACCCCGACCGCATGGCTCAACAGCAGATTTCGTTGCAACTCCGTGACCTGGGTCGCATCAATCCGGGTCTGTGCGAGCGCTCCAAAACCTGTGTTGATCCCATAGTACGTCTTCCCATCGTGGAGGGCCTTCGCCACCACCGCTTCTGAGGCACGGATTGACGAGGTATCCTGCTTGAGAAAGGCAAGACGCTGTTCTAAATCCTCGTACAGATGGGTGATACGGATGGATGGCCCGCTCATGGAAGGAGCAAATGAGGAGAGGCTATGGCCATGCAGCCCCTACAGGGTAATCATGGGTAAGTCTATGGCGTGATGATGGGCTGTCTCAATGGCCAGTTCATAGCCCGCATCGGCATGTCTCATCACACCCGAACCCGGATCTGCAGTCAAAACCCGTTCCAGTCTTCGGTCTGCCATGTCAGTCCCGTCCGCCACGCACACCATGCCCGCATGGATGGAGTACCCGATGCCGACCCCCCCACCGTGATGCAAGGAAACCCAACTGGCCCCGCAGGCGGTATTGAGCAGCGCATTCAGCAGAGGCCAGTCGGCAATGGCATCGGATCCATCCTGCATGCCTTCGGTTTCACGGTAAGGCGAGGCCACCGAACCTGAATCCAGATGATCCCGACCGATCACAAGCGGAGCGTCGACTTTGCCTGTTTTGACCAGCCAGTTGAACTTGGCGCCCATTTCAGCCCGTTCGCCGTATTCCAGCCAGCAAATACGCGCCGGGAGCCCCTGAAAATGAACCTTCTCTTGCGCTTTGGTGATCCACCGAATAAGCGCATCCTTTTGAGGAAAAGCCTCGCACACCACTTTGTCCGTCATCAGGATGTCCTGAGGATTGCCGGACAGCGCCACCCAGCGGAAGGGACCCGCGCCTTTGCAGAATAGGGGACGAATAAACGTGTTGACGAAGCCTGGAATCTTGAACGCTTCCTGGAGTCCACGCCGATCAGCGACTTGCCCCCTCAAATTATTGCCGTACTCAAAGACAATGGCTCCCTGCCGCTGCATCTCCAACATGGCGTTGACATGGGTGACCATGGAGTCGAGCACGGTCTGCTCATACTCCTCTGGCTGGGTGGTGCGCAGTCGGGAAGCTTCCTCAAGGGTCAAGTGGGCTGGGATATACCCACAACGAAGGTCATGTGCGGAGGTTTGATCGGTCAGAATGTCAGGCACCACATCACGCCGAACAAGCTCGGGCAACACCTCGGCGATATTGCCGAGTAAGCCGACCGAAAGCGCTTGTTTTTTGGCTTGAGCCTTGAGCACGCGCCCGAGGGCGTCATCGAGCGTAGTACAGAGGACGTCACAATATCCCGCCTTCAGCCGTCGTTGAATGCGACGTTCGTCTACCTCAACGCCTAAAAAGGCTGCGCCGTTCATTGTTGCGGCGAGGGGTTGGGCCCCACCCATGCCGCCGAGACCGGCCGTCACCACCAGCCGTCCTTCGAGTGACCCACCGAAGTGTTGCCTCGCGCACTCCGCGAAGGTCTCAAACGTGCCTTGCAGGATGCCTTGCGTTCCGATGTAGATCCAGGACCCGGCGGTCATTTGGCCATACATTGTCAGGCCAAGCGCCTCCAGTCTCCGGAATTCATCCCAGGTCGCCCATTTCGGCACGAGATGGGCATTGGCGATGAGGACCCTCGGGGCTTCTTCATGGGTTCGAAACACCCCAACGGGCTTCCCGCTCTGCACCAGCAGGGTTTCGTCGTTTCCAAGATGTGTAAGGGTTTCAATGATCTTATGGTAGCAAGCCCAATTTCGAGCCGCCTTGCCTGCTCCACCGTAAACAATCAATTCGGAGGGGTTCTCGGCGACATCCGGGTCCAGATTGTTCATCAACATGCGCATGGCCGCTTCTTGATGCCAGCCTTTGCACGATACACTCCTCCCGGTGGGGGCCTTAATTGAAGTGAATGAGGCGGTGGTCGCCATTGCTAGGCAATTGGGCTTCCGGAACCAACGATATGAATATCATATCATCTTCGTTCGTCTTTGGAAGGAAATATCCCCGTGGGATGCGGGTTCTCAAAACCAACAGGATCATCATGAAGTTATGATGTCAGGACCCCGAGCGGCACCCCACTTTCCCGACAAGCTGATCCCGAGGGAATTTGCCCAGCAGCAGCTCAAAATAGGAAAAAAATGGCCAATTTTTCCAGTTCTGCGCGGCTTGGTTTTTGGGGAGAAGGTCAATGATTGATAGGGTGCTTCGCCTCAATGACTTTTAGCGCTGGCGGTTTGTCGCCCAGCGAGCCATTGACACGAAGCTGATGGGGCCTGTTGAAAAAGTCCGCCAGCGGCGTTCTCTGGTCTTTGCCCTCCCTCACACGTACTCCGTGTACGCTCCGGGCGCCAAAGCCCATTCGGCCTTGCTGGACGGGCCTTTTGAACAGGCCCTTTGCTTGTGATGATTCATGGAATTGTTGGGATGGAATTGGCACTTTAAAATTTTTGAATTATTCAACAGTCCCTGATGGGAAGTCTGCTGCAACCGAGGGCGATCCTTACCCAGAAGGTAAAGATGACTATGCATCATGACAATGGGGACAGGCACCGGCAGGGATTGTCCCTATGCCGAAGCCAGTCCCCATTTTCTAACCAGTGAATCCGAATTGACGGTCCGGCAGGAGTCCCTCTCCTAACCCACAACCTCTCCCACCAGATCACGGAGCTTTTCGCGACACCTCGGATGCCGTAATTTTCCCAGCGCTTTGGCTTCGATCTGCCGGATCCGCTCCCGCGTAAGGCCGTAGTCCTGGCCCAGGTCTTCCAAGGTATGGTCCACATCATCCCCAAATCCAAATCGCCTCCGGATGATGTTTTCTTCTCGAGGGGTGAGCACTGTAAAAGCCCGAGCAATTTGACGATTCACATGGTACCGATTCACAGCGTCAAACGGTGAAGGGGCCATTTTATCCTCAATGAAATGGCCGAGATGACTGTCCCCATCTTCTCCCATGGGTGTCTCGAGCGAAATCGTTCCCTTGGTGGTCTCCACCATTTTTTGCACTTTCTCGATAGGGAGTTCCATCCGCGTCCCGATCTCTTCAAGGGTCGGGACGCGCCCCAATTGCTGAACAAGATGGCGAGAAGTACGCGCGAGCTTTGCATTGGCTTCAGTGATATGGACGGGAAGACGAATGGTTCGGGCTTGGTCTGCCAGGGATCGGGTGATCCCTTGGCGGACCCACCAGGTCGCATACGTACTGAATTTGTAGCCACGGTGATAGTCGAACTTCTCCACCGCCCTCATTAGGCCGATGTTGCCTTCCTGAATTAAGTCCATTAAGGGGAGTCCTCGATCCATATATTTTCTGGCCAGACTGACCACCAACCGCAAATTCGCTTCGATCACGTCCCTCTTTCCTCGCTTCACCTTGTCTTCAGCCTGCTCCACAACTCGAAGGGTCTCTTTGAGGTCTGCGGCGGACACCAGAGCCACCTCCTGCTCAATGTGACGGATCTTCCTGCGCGCTTCCCGGAGGGTGTCCTTGATCCCGCGGAGCGTCGTTTCTGGCTGTCTCGCTTTTCGCCCGATGGCGGAGCAGAGCGAGTAGTCCAGCCGGCAACATTCTTCTATCTGCCTCTCTGCCGTGACCACTTCAGCACCCATCTCTTTGATCCGGCTGAGCAGGTGCTCTTGAATGTCTGGGCGCAAGTTCAAGGCCTTGATCTTTTCCACGATTTTCTTTTTGAGGGTGAGAAACCGCTTCCCGGGTAATGGCGGCCTCCCCTGGAGAATTCGGGTCTCCTGACGTCGGGCATAGCCTCGAACAAAGGCTTGGGATAGTTGACGGATTCGGCCCAGTTCCGTGAGCGTCCGCTCCCGAAGTTCTTCCTCATCCTTTTCCCCCACCTCATCGTTTCCTGCCGCCTCGGCGGACCCATCTGGGAGGACGATGGCCTCTCGCACCCGGAGCTCCCCCCGTTTCAGGCGGTCCCGGAGTACTTGAAGATAGGTGAGGGTCATCGGCATGCTGAAGACGGCTTCAGCTAATTCTCCCTGTCCCTCCTCAAGGCGGGTAAATAGGGCTATCTCTTGCTCTCGGGTTAACAGTGAGACACGGCTCATGTCTTTCAAATACGTACTCACCGGATCGTCGGTGGTGGGAATGGCACCCAAGGGAAGCACACGATCTTTATCCGGGTGTATAATCTTCTTGAGCATAGTCCACTCCTTCCTGGGTTCGTAGCCACCCACCCAATCCTCGCCGATGGCTTGGCGTCTCCTCCATTTTTCATTCAGATCATGGGGTGGTGAGTCTCATTCCCAGTGCCCCTTGATCAACCAAGAGGGACAGCGAGCCCGACCAAACCCTTCCAAAGGATTTTGAGAGGGCGCCCCCCACCACGATTACCGGAACTGCCTTCTCACGAGGCCAAAATCTGTGGCCTCGCTTCGCTGACCTGCAAGGCTCGTCCACCTAGTTCAGTGCCATTCAGCTCTGTAATAGCGATCACAGTCTCCTGGCTCGTAGACATTTCCACAAAGCCAAACCCGCGGGAGCGGCCAGAAAATTTCCCCTTTATCACAAGCGCTGACTCGACGGTCCCGTACGCATCAAACAATCTTTTCATCTCCTGGTCAGTCGCAGACAACGGCAAACTACCAACGTAAACCTTGTGAACTCCTAGAATTGGGATATTAGCCTAAATTGGAGAACAGACGAAGGGAAGAACCAGGCCGAAGGCGAGAAACCCGTAGCGGCTGAGATCAACTTCCGATCAAACCAAATTTTCCCCCAACAAAACACCAACCACATCACAGCCCTGAAGGGTCAGTGATAAGATTAACAAGGTAACAAGGCAACTGATATATATACACGAATTCATTGGCAATATGCAACCAAAAAATTGGGGTTCATTGAGGTTCAATTGGGGTCCCGGATAAGGCCGGGGAATTTTGGGGGCTGCACTAAGTCCTGGGAGGGCACCCCACTGACCTGCTTTCAGCGGGTGTCCCACGCCCAATGGTGGTTATGTCAACTGTTGACAAGATTGCCTTCAGCTCAATGCGTTTTCCCATCCTGGCAGTTGGCACCCAAGCGAGTTGGGCAGGTAAACCCGATTGTAGCGGTGCTGCAAGCGTTCACCAGCACCTGAGTTTCCCAGAGTGTCTCAAAAATGTCTCTCGCGAATCATTCATCTCGGAACTTGCCAATGAAGCTCTCGATAGAGCCTTTCTCCCATGAACGCCGGGGTTCAATGAAAAGTGTCCGTATTCCCACACGGGCAGCTTAAAGGGTGGTGTAAGCCTTACCTTGAGATAGGATAAACTGGTACGAGATCGCATGGTCTCGCCAAAGGAGTTCTCAATTTTATAGTGGTCTGAGAATGGATATGAATACGTTGAAGCAGCAGTGCCGGCGGATAACGGAGGAAATTCTAGAATTTCTCGATGACCGGAATAGGTCGGAACCCAAAGGGACTCCGACGCCCAATCCATGGCAAGCCACGAACTTTGAAAAGTTGCGCCATGGCGCAGAGACCCTCTCGTTATATCAAGAACGCTTTAGCGCCAAGGTTATGGAGCTCTCTGCGGCCTTGCGCCAAGAAGGCTATTGTGATGCCGAGTTCGAGGCACTTCTAAGGCCACCGCCCAATCCGGCGTCGTTGAGGAACATTGCCGAAAAACTTCGGGCTTTGAGTGGGACACAGGAATAGCGTACTCACGGTTTCTACTGGCCTTTAGAATTATGTAAACTCTGCTCGGGTTGAAACCTAAAGGCCCCTCCCGAAACTTTCTCAAGAGGGCATCTTGGCCAAAACCCCCTTGATCTCGTCCTGGCTAAATGCTCGAAGGGTTTCGGTACGGACGTTTCCCCGCGAACAGCCGCTCAGCATGACGGCCGTTGCCGTGGCTTCATCCGGCGCTTCGAAGATGATGACCCCGTCATATCGACCCATGGTCCAGTAGAAGCCCTTGACCGTCCCACCGGCTGTCTGGATCGTCGCCTTAAACTTCTCGGCCCGCTTGACCGTGTCTTTTACCTTTCGGATGCCTTGGTCCGTCCATCCAAACAGAGCAATAAACGTGGGCATGATCCACCTCCTAGGTTGTGACCCAGATTCACCAAAAGTGATCCTTGTTTCCTCGTGGTTTCAACCATGGTACGCCAGCAGATAAATGACGGCAACAGAATGGAGCAGTCAAAAGGCTGGCCCCCAAAAGGGAAGGAAAACACCCGAGCGGACCTGATTCTTTGGAATCCACCTCGGGCTCTGACCGCAAAGCCATGAGAACCCAAAAAGTTCAAAATATTTTACGGGAAAGAGCAAGGCTTAGATATGATCCATTTAAGACATAAGAGCCATCTCTCCCATGAGAAATGGCCCTTGCCTTTAAACTCCTACACAAGCCTCCGAAAAGATTTGTTTTGTGGCCTCTTGGCCCATGCCTATCAGCATTCGGGTATTTTCTAAAAGGCTCGTATTTTTTAGACAACTCGGTTAAAAAGGGGACGCTCACCTTCAGCAACGAAAGATTGTCATTGCTGGCAGGGGGCTCAGGTGATCGGTGGACTCAGGTCTTCCATACAAGGCCCCCTCTTGTTTCATCCCAGAATACTTCGATGGCCGAGTTCTACCACCTTATCCCTCAAAAGGCTTCTTGCACAAACCTTTGAAAATCTTAAACTCCCCAGCTTGGGATGTCAAAAAAGCCACCTTTCCTGGAATCAGATCGGGCCTCCCGCCCCCTTCGAGGGCAACCAGGCCATTGGGGTCAAGCGGGTAGGCCATGAGAAGGAATAGAATGCCGGAATGGAGGATAAAACAATGGGGGGAGCGAGAGAAGGGAAAAAAGAGGGCCCTGCCCCCCGCAGGCGCTAACCTCCTTCTTGCGAGGACCCATAATGTTTCCCAAGCGAACTGGCTCACCGATACACAACCGGGACCACCTTCAGGGGGGCAGGACACAAAAGGATACGGTCTATACCACTCCAGAATAATAACGCAAAATATCCGAAACCGAGATGACACCTACAATCGCTCCCCCGTCCGTCACTGCCAAATGACGGGTGGCCTTCTCCTTCATGAGCCGGACGGCCTCAACGACGGGATCACTACTTTCAAGAGAGATGATGGGCTCGCGCATGCAAGTCTTCACCCTGGTCGTGGACGGGTCCACTCCCCCTACCAAGACCTCTCGGCTCAATTCAGTCTCGGTAATGCTCCCAATAAAGTGGTCCACTCCTTTGACCAGCAGGGAGCCGATCTTCTGTTGTCGTAACAGAAGTGCCACTTCCCTCAGTGTCGCGTCCACATGAATGAAGTGGACCGTTGTTGACATGTAATCGGCTACTCGCGGTCCAGTCGTGGTTTGTATGCGTTCTCCCCTGGCCAGGGCCGCCCGGCGTGTTTCAAGATCTCCAATGCACATTTCGAGTACTCGTTGACGTTGCCTGAGGGTTTCTCGCTCCGTGGCGTGAGTGACACCTTCCGGTGCCTCCTGCGGCAAGTTGACCATCCCTGTTGCCTCCCCAATTTGGGCGTAGTCATAGGTACCCACCATTGGAGAGGAGCTTCCAAACACTCCGCTGATTATTTCCTCTGTCATTAAGTCGAAGTCCACCAAGGTTGAGCCTGAGGGCTGTGCCACCAAGAAGGATTTGAGAATGCCAAGCTGCTTTCGCAACCGCTCGAGATCACGGTTTAAAGATGCCTCTTTTTCCGATTGAGCATGAAGCGGTTGTTGCATATCGTCTCCTCCCCTGGAATGTGGGACAAATAGTACTTCGGCTGGTACAGGGAGAGCAACGTCCCTTCCCATGGGCCAGGCAATTTTCCGTTCAAATACGAGAGCTCAAACTTCTTTGCCTTCTCAGGAGCCCTTTTTGCAGGGGTTCCCTCAAAAACTTATCCGTTCTCCTCTGGCCCGCTTAGTCAATATGGTTCTGCGTCTCTTGGAAATCGGGCTGTCTCACAGAGCGAGGGCCATCATTTCTCCATCTTTAGACCTCCTCGGACGGCTGGTGCAATTCCTCCACCGCCGGACCGACGAGCCTCGTAAAATCATGGTATCGCATCTTGGGGGCTTCACGGTACGTTCCTGCCTGAAAGATGATCTCTTCGTTCTCCGCGAAGGCTCGGTCCACATACATGGCTCGACCGTGGAGGTTGCCAGACGGCGGCATGGTGCAAAGTCACAATCTGGAAAGAGCCCCTGGAACTCCTCCTCAGGCGCCAGTCTGGCATGCCTCGTCTGAAAGACATCTTTGAGTCGCTTGAGATCTACTTTCCATGTTGACGGCAGTACGGTCATCACGAATCTGTCCTTGACCTTCACCATAATGACCTTGGCCAGACTCTCCCCCAGCACCTGCAGAGCGCGGGCAATCTCAGGCGCCTCATAGGCTTCCTGATGGTCTAAGACTCCATCTGGCTGACTTTTTCAACATCCTGTTAGTGTGAGAAGTGGTGCGGGGTCTTGAGAATTACGGGGTTGAGTGCGGGTGTTTTTAGGGAGACTGAGTGGGGCCAGAGCCGGGTTCCTCGGTCTTGGGTGCTTGGAGTTCGAGTTCCTCTCGAAGGGTTGTGAGGGGAATGCGGACCTTCAATGGCTCTCGCATGGTTCGGAACATAATAAAATTTTTCAAGCGGGCTAGCATCGCGTAGGTCACCAATTGCCCTTGGGGAACCAGCGTCGCCCCGGATTTGGTGCGGATATCGTCGGCTAAAATCATGGGCGGGGCCAGCTCGTTGAGGCTCACTTCGCCATGCTTGTAACGAAGGGCGGTTGCCGAGACGGCGGACAAAGCTTCCAGAACCGATGGGTCATAGCGACCTGTTCGCGCTTTTAATTCCTCAAGGGCTTTCTTTTTGGTGCGGCCTGCGGATTCGAGCGCATCCAGGTCGATCGCCACTTTGAGCAACCGGGAGCCGATTGGGATGGATTCGGGGTCCCCTTCACCATCAGCCATCCCGAAGCCATCTAACGTATCTTCCTGGTGGGCGATAATTTCAGCCACCTCTTCCATCCTCGGGATTTTTCTGATCATGTCCGCACCGATTTGGGGGTACTGTCGGTACAGCCTCGCTTCGCGAGGATTGAGCCTTTTACCCTGCGAGACTTTGTGCAACACGTTAGGCGGTAATGCCACCCACCCCAGTTGCGACAGCAGCGAGGCGATTTCCAACTTCCAAATGATGGGGAACCTCATCCGCTTGGCCATCGCTGTGACGTAGCGCTTGATCCGGGCGGACCGGCCGAACGCTTCAGGGTTCATGAGCGAAAGGACCTGGGTCATCGCCTCAATGGATCCGATCAGGGTTTGCTCCAGGAGCTCCTTTTCACTTCGCATTCGGCGAAGCACCTCTCGGTCCGCGGCTTCGGCTTTCTGCCGTTGCTCATTGATGGTTTGCTGCAAACGGTACTTTTCCGCCGCGTTTCCAATGGCTCGCTGGAGCACGGGTGGGGCCAATCTGGCTTTTGGGATATAATCCATGATGCCGGCTTTCATGGCATCAACGGCGGTTTGGGTGTCGCCGTTACCTGTGAGGAGGATGACCGGTTGATGAAAGCCCATCTCCTGCATGCGTGTAAACACCTCAACTCCTGTTTTTTCTCCTAAGAAGTAGTCGATCAGCACCACATCTGCCGGATAGCCTTGTAGCGCCTGCAGGCCTTGGGCCGAATCGAGAAAACCCCGAAACTCAGTCTGCCACCCGGGAATTTCCTGGATATACTGACGCAGCAACTCCAAGTTGTCTGGGTCGTCATCGATTGCCAAAATTTTCAAAAGCGTGTCTGTGGTGCTGTTCAAGTTTGGCCTCAAATAATGTTCGGTTCGCCTACACGTCGCAAAAGTAAGGGTGGGATGGGCATAAAGAAGGGAATGGCGAGGTGCGTCCCCTTAGGGCAGAGTTTTTTTATGGCTCTCATGGTCAGCCGATCCATTTCCGAGGGCCGCTTGAAGTTCAAGGTGGTGGATGGCTTTTTCCTCATCGGCCGCCCGTTCCTCTTGCAGGGCCACGAGTTCGTCGAGTTGCCGTTTGGCCTGTTGGGCCAGATGCCATCTTTGAGTCAAGGAGTTGGCGAGTTGCCAGACTTCAATGTTGTCAAAGGGTTTTCGAAGGATGAGCAATTTTTCACTATGTTTCAGCCGCTCAATGATTGTTCTCCATGAGTGGTCGGAGTAGGCGGTACAGATGACAATTTGAATGTCAGGGTCGACCTGCCAGATATGTTCGATCGTTTCGGCCCCGTCCCACCCCGGCGGCATGCGCATATCCACAAAAGCGACGGCGTAAGGCTGATCACGTTGAAGAGCCTCCCGGACCATGGCAAAGCCTATTTGTCCCTGGTCGGCACAGTCCACCTCGAACCGTTCTGGGGGTGGGGCTAAGGCATCGTCATCGAGCAGGCTGGCCCGGGCCTCTCGCAGCGACGCATTCCCGTCCGGCTGGGCAAGGATCTTCCGAAAGTCAGCGTGAATCGCATGGTTGTCGTCGATAACCAATATTCGGCGATTGAGGGAGTGAGTTATCATGACGTGGTGGCCTCCACAGGAATCATGGGGAGGTCGAGAGTAAACGTGGCACCGGTTCCCTCGCCATCGCTCCAGGCCCGCAAAGAACCATTCATGACCTTGGCGGCGAGGGCACTGCCATGAAGTCCGAACCCGTGTCCGTCCTTTTTGGTGGTGAAGCCTTGTGCAAAGATGCGGGTGAGGTTCTCCACCGGGATTCCTACACCGGTGTCACAAACCTGAAAACGGATATACTTTTGTTGATCCACACAAGGCTGGATTCCCAAGGTGAGTTGGTGCGGTTGGCCCGGCAAGTCTGTCATGGCATGGTGGGCGTTGCGAATCAGGTTGACGAGGATTTGGAGCACCTGGTGCCTATCAATCATGACCTGTGGGAGTTCTGCGTACGCTCGAACCACCTGAATCCGGTCTTGGTCCAATGTTGCTTGATTGATAATCAGCGCCTGCTCCATGAGTTCTGCCGGGACCGCGGGCTCTGCATGCGTTCGCGACTTGGCAAAAGTCTGCTGGGCCTGGATCACTCGCCGGACGTGGTCGAGGTTGGCGTGAAGGCACATCAGTTCATCGAGAGCCCTGGTGTTCTGAATGAGCAGGTTTTCCCCCAACTTGGCCAAGTAATCGGGAATTTGTCGGCCTTTGTGGTCGTGGGTCAGATACTCCCCAATGTCATCGGCGTGGTGATGAAGCATTTCGGCAATGCTTTTGATGTCCCCGATGCAGGATTGTTGAATATTGTCGTGGAGTTGATGGCTGATGACACTGACGCTGTTCAATACATTGCCCACGTCGTGGAGGACGTTTGTGGCCACTTCCGCCTTGCCTAACTGTCTAGCCGTTTCCAGCAATTTTGCGTTCAATTCTTCCCGCTCGGCTTCCACCCGTTTCTGTTCAAGGGCATAGCGGATGGAACGCTCCAAAAGAGGGGCATTGATCTGGCCTTTCACCAGATAATCGACAGCTCCCATACTCATAGCTTCTTGATCAATTCCACGGTCCCCATAGCCGGTGAGCAAAATGGTTGGGGCGGGGCAATGGCACAAGCCGGCGTGACGAAGAAGTTCCAGTCCTGTGTGCCCGCCCAGGCTGTAGTCAAAGAGGTTGATGTCGTGTCGATGTTCCTTCATGCACTCTAGGCCTGATTCGTAAGAAGGGACCCATTCCATGTCATAGGTGGTACCCTCGATTTCTGAAAGAAGATCGCGGGTGACCAGGTAATCATCCTCATCGTCCTCGACGAGCAAAATGCGGATCCGTTGGGCGTTCGTGTTCATGGCTATTGTTTAATATTGTGGATATTCCCTTCGTAGATCGGTTGGCCAAAGAGCGATCTTTAGGGGGTGAGGGACTCCCGGGGGTCTTAAAAATCCCTTGGTTGGAATACAAGGGGAGGTAGAAGCGGAAGATCTGACCCGATGGCAGGTTCCTCAGGAATGGAAGAAAAAATTCGTCGACGAAGGGATGGCTTGTTTGGCGGACCTTGAACCGGCTGGTCTGGTGCCACGAATGGGTCTGGACGGATTTTGGGGCCTCAGGCTTCCCCAATTTACAGGTGAGGTAATTTCACCAGTTGGAGCCAAAAAGTATTTAACGTCCCCAGAAGGGTGACATACCCGTCATAATTGGAGGGTTTCCCAACAAAGGAATTGGCACCAAGGTCATAGACCTGCGAGATATCCTCCTCGTTCGTGGAGGTCGTAAACACGATAACAGGAATTTTTCGAAGGTAGGGGTCGGTTTTTATCTCCCTGAGTGCTTCATATCCGTTTTTCTTGGGCATATTGAGATCCAAGAGGATCAGGCCGGGTGGGGGTGATTCCTTGGGATCTGAGTAAGCCCCCCGATGCTGCAGGTATTCCATCAACTCTTCACCATCTCGAACGAAGCGCAGGTGGTTGGGAGTATTCAGTTCTTTCCAGGCTTCCTTAGCGAGCATGCAATCATCATCGTCATCATCAGCCATTAACACCGTGATCCCCTTTGACCGGAACCTCGTCGTGAAGGATCCCGGTCCACTGGTGGGACCCGCTGGTGGTTGTGTGGGGTAGAGCTGACTCATGGTGAAATATTCAATGGATGTCTGGATCGTTAGCAATGGGCCGCTCCTGAGTTAAGGAAAGGGGTAAGCCCTTCTCCCCTTCCTTGGCGAGGGAGAATCGCAATGGAGGACCAATAGTCATTCAGAGCCCGGATCACCGCCCTGTACCCGCGAATGGAATCGGGCTTGGTCAAGGCAGCATTAGCCCCAAAGCTGAAGGTCCGACTCGTGTCTTCATCCGATTGGGAAGTGGTAAAGACGACGACGGGTATTCCCTTGAGTTGAGGATCAGCCTTAATTTCCTTAAGGACCGTGTGTCCGTCCTTTTTGGGCATTTTAAGGTCCAGGATAATCAGGTGAGGGCGTGGGGAGGATATGGGGTCGGTATAGTTGCCACGGTGGTAGAGGTAATCCATCAGTTCGTCACCATCCTTAACGAATTGGAGGGAATTCCCTACACTACATTCTTCCCAAGCCTCCAGTGTCAGGAGGCAATCTTCCGGGTCGTCATCGGCCATGAGGACCATTAAGGGTTCTGATGCAGTACGCATGTCTGTAAAAACCTCCTTCAATTTCGAGATTCTTGGCCTCTGGCCATGAAACAAGTCATGAGCAGCTTGCCCTTCGCGTCAACACAGGGTGGTGAGTGGAGCATGATGGCCCTTTCGTGGAATTCTCATCTCTAACCAGGTTTGGCTCAAATCTCTCATGACGCTCAGGTACTCACAAAAGGTTCCCGGCTTGGTCACAAAAGCCAGCGCTCCCAAAGAAGACGCGCGAGATGCGTCACTCGGGGCATTGGAGGTGCTCAAGACCACCACGGGAATGTCGCAAAGGGTGGGATCAGCCTTGATCTCCGCCAGGGCTTCCATTCCGGTTTTTTTGGGCATGCTGAGGTCCAACAGAATCAACCCGGGTCGAGGGGAACGACTCAGGTCAACGTATTGGCCTCGGTGGTAGAGGTAGTCCATAAGCTCCACGCCGTCTTGAACAAATCGAAGATCATTTCCCAGCCCGTTTTCCTCCCAGGCCTCCATAGCGATGAGGCAATCGTCAGTGTCATCGTCAGCTACCAATACCGGTGCTATGGTTCGAGGGGAGTGCGTCATAAGACCTCCTTCCCTTCTAGGGCAGTTCCTATTCCTGAGTGAAGGCAGAATTCAGGTGTGGCAAAATGGAGCGTAGAGAGAGAAGGTTGAGAGTCAGAAGAACTCTCGAGGGTATCTGTCTCTCGGCCATGCTCCCTTCATCGCAGTTGCCGGGCCACAAATGAAAACGCCCATCCTTTTTGTGGATGGGCGCATTGAGGTCAGTGCAACGTGTAGACCCCGTGGCAACCAGGCGTACCCTGGGAAGGTGAACTTCCCCAATCAGGTCCCTTGGCTTTGCGTCCCACCCTTTCGGATGGTTTGCCTTTTTCACCTTGTGGGGGTAGGTATCGGCGTTCTGAATGGAAGACTTTAGGGAGGCCTCCGGAGAGAAGCGGTCCCTCGTTACGGGTGTTTTGTCGTTTGTCGTTTGTCGTTTGTCGTTTGCCGTTCGTCGTTCCTTGTGCCTTGTTTGTAAAGAATCTTCCGTGCCTGATCACACGAATAACAAACCCTGAATGAGGAAAAATGCACGGCAAAGGCCAAACGATGCTTTAGGAGAAAACGAGAGGAGGGGCTTTAAATTACATCGATCAGGAAATTGAGACAGGCTGTTGAGATGAGACTCCTATTGCCTCCCGAATAGCGGCCAAAAGTTCATTGAATTCAAATGGTTTCTCAAAAAACGCCGCGGCTCCTAGGGCCATCGCCTTTTCTCGAAGCTCCGGCAGCTTGGAGGCCGTCAAGAAAATGAGGGGGGTACTCGTGGTAAAGGTGGAGTCCTGTAGCCATTCCGCTACGGTCAACCCGTTTCCACCGGGCATGAAGATATCCAACAAGATCACATCCGGCTTATGCTCCTTGGCTTGAGCCAGAGCCATGACCGCGTCAAAAGCCACGATCACTTCATAACCCTTTGCTTTCAACCGCACCGATAGCACTTTGACAGTCATTTTGTCATCTTCTACCAAGAGAACTTTGTGTTTCACGGTGTGCCCTCCCTAGAGTCTCTCTATCCGTCGGTGGCGTTTTCCTTAGGAATCGTAAAGAAAAAAGTGCTCCCCCTTCCCAGTGAGCTTTCCACGGAAAGGGTTCCTCCATGAAGCCTGACAACCTCCTGGGAAATGGCAAGCCCAAGTCCTAATCCGCCATGAAGTCGTTCGTGGGCTGTCTCAACCTGGTAAAGACGGTCGAAGATGCGATGAAGATCGCCTGGGGCAATGCCGCATCCCGTATCTTTCACTGAAACCAAGATGTGTGTGGGATTACCAGAATCCGGACAAGCCTTGACCGTAATTACCCCTCCCGCAGGGGTGAATTTCATGGCATTGCTCAGGAGATTGTTGAGGACTTGCGCAATTCTGTGTTCATCAATGAACACGTTGGGGAGGCGAGGCTCAACGGCCGAGCTCAAGGTGATGCCATTCTCCTCGCCAACAGGCTTGAATTCCGTCAGGATGCGAGTGATCAGGGGGCCAAGGGGAACGGAACGCTGATGAATACTCAACTTTCCGGTTTCGATGCGGGTGGTATCGAGGAGATCATTGACGATATGGGACATTTGATCAAAGCAGTCCTTGACCAGCCCCAGATACTCGCATTGTTCATCTGAGATGGATCCGGCCAGACCGTCAAGGATGATGCTCGCAAACTCACGCCCGGCCGTTAAGGGTGTTGTCAGCTCATGGGCGACCGTGTGATAAAACCGCTGGACCTCCTCGTTCTTTCGCACCAAGGTTTGATTGTTTTCTTCCAAGTGGCGGCGATAGTCCTCGAGATTTTTACGGAGTTTGGCTTTCTCAAGGGCGTTCATGATACCCCGCTCAAGACTTCCCCTGGATGCTAAATTCTTTGGCAAATAGTCCGTTGCCCCAAGCTGCAGGGCATGAGTGGCAATGAGTTCTCCCCCACATCCCGTTAGCATCATAATGGGTAGCTCGCAGCCTTTTTCCTGGCCCTCCCGTATGAGATCCAGGCCGGTTCGCGCACCAAGGTTGTAATCGAGAAGGACGACATCATGCGTGTTTCTGGTCATGGCTGTCAGTCCGGCCTCATAGGTGGAAACCCAGTCAATTCTAAATTGGGTGCCGGAAAAATCGGCCAACAATTCCCGCGTCAACAGGTAGTCATCTTCATCATCTTCGACCAGAAGCACCCTGGTGGGGCTGCCACTATGCCTGATTTCATCTGGGGTGTGATCCTGGGTGGAAAAAAATTTGGCGGTCTCGTTGTGTTCACTGATCATCGTGGTCTGATGCTCTCTAAAGCGACCGTTGCAGACTTCACAGGATGGGCTTCACGCGCCATGAATGACGAACTCCGAACGAGGGGCTACACCCCACATCCTTCCCCCTGCTTGCCCGGCAGAGTCACACGAAATGTCGCCCCTTGGCCTGGTGTGCTGTGAGCCGTGATGGTGCCCCCATGGCGTTCTGCCACTTTTCTACAAATGGCCAGTCCAATCCCCGTGCCCTCGTATTCATGGCGACCATGAAGGCGTTGGAAAATCCCGAAGATCCTTTCGGCATATTCTTCTTCAAACCCAATCCCATTGTCTTTCACCGAAATTCGCCACTTGGGTTGGCCATTGGTGACGTGTGAGGTGTGAGCGGTTCCTTCCTTCAAGCAGTCCGCCGAAATGGTCACCATGGGGAATTCCCCGTTCTTACAAAATTTTAAGGCATTGACCAGCAGATTTTGGAATAACTGTCCCAGTTGAGTGGCATCTCCTTCGATTGTCGGGAGGGTGCCGACTTCAATGAAGGCACGAGTCTGGCTGATCCGGGCTTCCAGGTCGGAAAGGATCTCCTGAATCAAAGCGTTTAGGTTCACGGGCTCGAATGGCTTGGCTTTAGCCGCTAGGCGAGAAAAAGACAGAATGTCGCGAATCAGGGTTTGCATACGTCCCGCCGCGGCCTGCATGCGCTGAAGGTAGTCGCGTCCCTGATCGTCTAAGGAATCATGACACTTGGTCATCAATCGATCGCCAAAGGCCTGGATCTTTCGGAGTGGCTCTTGGAGGTCATGGGAGGCCACGGAGGCGAATTGGTCGAGCTCGTGATTGGACCGAGCCAGCTCCGCATTCATGTGCTGCAATCTGTCTGTTCGCAAGACCACTTGCGCTTCAAGGTCCGCCAAATGCTCTCGAACCTGCCCCGCCAGCGTCCACTTTCGGGTCAAGGCATTGGCCAGTTGCTGGACCTCGATGGCGTCAAAAGGCTTCCGCAGAACGAGGAGTTGATCGCTCATTCCCAGCCGCTGAATGACCTCGTCCCAGGCATGGTCCGAAAACGCCGTGCAGATCACGATCTGGATAGAGGGATCCACCTGCCAAATATGTTCGATCGTCTCGACACCGTCCCACCCCGGTGGCATCCTCATGTCCACAAACGCCATGCCGTAGGGGCGGCCCTCCTCTAGGGCTTTCTCCACCATCGCCAAGCCGGATTGGCCTTGATCCGCGCATTCCACCTCGAATCCGCCAAAATCGGTGGGCGAGGGGGCCTCATCAAACAGCGCTGACTCGATCTCGGCCAGTTTCTGGGAAGTCCCTGGCGAGCCATCGAGAATCTTCTGAAAATCCGAATGGATCGCCTGATTGTCGTCAATCACCAAAATGCGCCGATTAATGATCTCAAGTGTGGTTGTCATGCCGGCACCTCCACCGTCTTGGCCGGAAGCTCCAACGTAAAGGTCGCTCCCTGGTCTTCCCCGTCACTGTGGACGGTGAGCGACCCACCCATGACCTTGGCACTCAACGCGCCGCTGTGTAGCCCAAACCCATGGCCGCCCTCTTTGGTCGTGAAGCCCTGTGTGAAAATGCTTGTCAGGTGCTCGGGTTTGATGCCGGCCCCATCGTCGCTGACCTGCAGGTGCACAACCCCATCCTTCGTGTCGCTCCGTTGGATCCTGAGAGTGAGGTGATGGGGCCTGTCCGAGGGTGCCTTCATTGCATGCTTGGCGTTGCTGATCAAATTCACCAAGACCTGGAGCACCAGATGCTTATCCACGACAACCGGAGGGAGCTGGGCATACTCCCGGACCACGGCAGCGTGATGCCTCTCCAAGGAAACCAAGTTGACCTGGAGCGCCTGCTCCATTAAGGCCGCCAGATCCGTCGGTTCATGCAGGCCGCCGGAACTGGCCACGGTCTGTTGGACGTTGATGATTTCCTTGATGTGATCGATATTTTCCACCAGGCTCTCGAGTTCCTTTAACACGGTGGATTGCTCTTGGATCAGGTGGGCCCCCACTTTCGTCAAGTACTCGGGAATCTGTTGCCCCTTAGGATCTTGGGTAAGATAGGAGCCTAAATCCTGGGAATGTTGGCTGATCATCGCCGCGGTCCGGCTGATTTTCTCCATGGGTGAGCTGCGGATGGTCTTTTGGACGAGGCCCACCGAGACATTGATGCTGTTCAGGACGTTCCCCACATTGTGCAGCACGCCGGTGGCCACATCGGCCATCCCCACCCGTCGCGAGGTGTCGATGAGTTGTTTGTTCAGCGCCTCCCGCTCCACCTCCTCCTTTTTGCGCGCGGTGATGTCCCGAGCAATGGTGGAAATCCCGATCACCTGCCCGCCGGCCTCCTTAATAGGGGAAATGGTTAAGGAGACCTGAGCCAATGTTCCGTCTTTCCGAATCTGTTCCGTTTCGAAGTTGGAAATGACTTCTCCTCGGTGAATTTTATCGAGGATCTCAGGGCCTTCAAGAACGCGCTCGGGGGGAGCAAGATGGGAGATAGGATGCCCTATGACTTCCGCTGCCGAGTAACCATAGAGCCGCTCGGCACCCTTGTTCCAAGTCTGGATAAGACAGTCGGGTGTCATGCCAATAATGGCATCATCTGAGGACTCGACGATCGCAGCGATCCGTGATAGCGCTTCCTGTGCTTTTCGTTCTTCGGTCATATCACGGAAGACTAAGACGGCTCCAGTCAACGTTCCACCCTGATCCCGGATCGGTGCCGCACTATCCGCAATGGGGTGCTCATGGCCGGCTTGATCAATGAGAATCGTGTGGTTCGCAAGGCCGACGGTCTTTCCCTGGGACAGGACTTGGTCCATGGGATT
This sequence comes from Nitrospinota bacterium, assembly GCA_022572725.1. Lineage (GTDB taxonomy): Bacteria > Nitrospirota > Nitrospiria > Nitrospirales > UBA8639 > JACZVJ01. The sequence continues at coordinate 19,886 of JACZVJ010000003.1, forward strand.
CACTGTGGGTTCCCTGGTGACCTCGTTGATGATGTGGAAAATCTCGTTCAGTGGGCGCCCTTGCGCCTCCGTAAATGAGAAACCGGTGAGCAGTTCGGCCATGGGGTTCATTCGGGTGATCCGTCCCATCGTGTCGGTCGCCATGACGCCATCCCCGATACTATTGAGGGTGATGGCGAGATTCTCTTCCCGCTCGCGAACTTGGGCTTCCGCCTGTTTGCGGATGGCCACTTCCTTTTCCACTTGTTGGTACGTTCGGAGATAATCCAGGGTTAACCCCAGGAAGGGCACGAAGTAGGCCACGATTTTCAGGAAGTGGGCGATGTTGAAGTGGTTATCGAATAAGGCCGTGGAGCCGAAGGCCATATGGAGCTCGACCACTGTTTCAGGGATCATGCTCAAGAGCAGAGCATGTGCGAATAGCCCGGGTTGTTCCCGATTAAAGCGACGAAAGACAGTCAGCCCGCCTACAACAAAGAGGATAAGAGGAAGAACGTCGTAGGGCCTGGTGATCAAGGAGTCCGGATACATGGTCTGGGGCAGGGAAGCGCTGGTGGCACAATAATCAATAATCACATAGGCCAGAAGGCCAAAAATGGCGCTGATACTGAGGACTAACCGTATGTCTCCTTTTGCCTGGCGGACGCTCCCATTGAGGACAATCATGACACCGACAATCATGATGAGGGCGTTGAATACCCGGCAGATCGCCCAGGTAAAGGGAATGAGGTTTCGGTTATCTGCGACGGCTTCGATTAAGCGGTCCGCCGCCAGGGTGTGAAAGGCGTCCATGAGCCCGGCGCACAGGAGGGCCACCCCGATAATGGGCGTGGTCACGTCGCGCTTGATGCTGAAATGCATGAAGGCCAAAAAGGCCGTAAACATTGCCGTCAGAAAGGCACTCCACTCCAGGATGGTGTGTGAGAAGCTCCCGGAGAGACTTTGAAACATGCCTTCGACACGCTGATGCGGAGCCATGGTGGAGGCATCAGACCACGGAAAGGGCGTCTTCTGTGAGCCAAAGTCTATTCCTGCCAGATTCAACAGGAATGGTGCTGCACAGACCGCCAGGATTCCCCAAATGATCGGAGTGGGCATCCGAGCATCTTGTAAGGTTTGGGTGTTATGTTGACTCATGGTCTTTCTCCATTTTTTGTGATGCGTCGTTCGTGGTTTCGAATTCGTTACTCGGGATGTGCTGCAACCTTCCTGCCCATTTCCTCTTGAAGTGCCGCTCGTACCCGTTCGATTTCGGCCTCGAGGAGAGGAAGCATGGCCACACTTCCTTCGACTGTCCCCGCCTGACCTTTTTGCTCCAACTTGGAACAGAGGTGCGCGAGCGGTTTGGCGCCCATGTTTTGACAACTCCCTTTGAAGGCATGAGCCGTCATGGCTACCGCTTCGGGGTCCGCCCTTTCCACGGCCTCCCGGATTTGAAAAAGATGGGATGGAGCGTCCTGCAAGAACTGCTCGATCACGGAATTGAGAAAGCCTGAGTCCGCTTCTCCATCGAGATTCTGAAGCTCAGTCAGAACGTCGCTATCCAGGGCATCCTCATAGGGAGTCGGCCCAGTCAAGGTGGTGGAGGGTTCGTCGCTCATCTCTGCCCCTTCGTCGGGAGCCACGCATGAGGAATCCTGATCGGCCAGATTTCCTTTATGCTTTTGGTCTTTGCCGGAGGTGTCCCCTGAGGGAGGCACGAGGGACGCTTCACCATGTGTCTCTTGCTGCCAGGGAAGCCACCGTTGAAGCACGCCATCCAGCTCCTCGATCCTCACCGGTTTGGGTACATAATCGTCCATGCCGGCTTCCAGGCATTGCTTCCGGTCCCCTTTCATCGCGTTGGCAGTCATGGCGATAATCGGAATGTGAGAGGGACGTGGTGGGGTGTGAGGATTGGCTGGTTCGTCTGATGCTTCACGCCTTCTGTCTGACGCTTCACGTTCGCGGATACGCCGGGTCGCTTCAAACCCGTTCATTCCCGGCATCATGCAATCCATCAACACCAGGTCGTAGGGAATTCGTTCTAGGGCCTCAATGGCTTCGTTCCCGTTCGCGACCACATCGACCCGATACCCCAGCTTGGCCAGCATGCGCACCGCGACTTTTTGATTCACGTGGTTGTCTTCGGCCAAGAGAACCTTCATCCGCGCATGAGTGATGGCTTCTGTCACACTATGGCGGGTAATGAGGTAGGATTCAGATTGTGTGGGCGTTTCCAAGGAATCCGCTGATTTCCCTATGACCAAGCGCAGGGCTTGGAAGAGATGGGCAAATTGGATGGGCTTGGTGAGGTAGGCGTCAAAGCCGGACGACTTGGCCATTCTGGCCTCTCCCCTTTGGGCCACATCGGTCAGCAGAACCAACCGGGCCCGACTCAAATTAGGCTCGTTTCTGATGGCGGCACCCAGCTCCATGCCATCCATCCCAGGCATTTGCCTATCGATAAGAGCAAGGTCAAAAGGATCACCCTCCTCCGCTGCTTGGCGAAGCGTGTCGAGAGCACCTTGGCCGTCATTGGCCGTCCGGGATCGCATTCCCCACACTTCTAAATAATGTGTGAGAAGCATCCGGCTGGTTGGATTATCATCGACCACACACACGTGGAGCCCCTTGAGGTCCTCGCAAGGGTTCACCAGAGCTTGGCGATCGATGGGCTGTTTCTCCAATTGAACCGTGAACCAAAACGTGCTGCCTGTTCCTGGAGTGCTGCTGACTCCAATGTGGCCCCCCATCATCTCCGTGAGTTGTTTGCAGATGGCGAGCCCCAACCCTGTTCCCCCATATTCCCGCGAGATTGAACTGTCGGCTTGGGTAAACGCCTGGAACAGCCGTTCTTGTTGGGTGGATGAAAGCCCGATCCCGGTATCGGTGACATTGAACCGAACCACGACTTCATGCTCCGATTCGTGTTCCTTTGTGACCTGCACACTGACTTCCCCTTGTGGGGTAAACTTTATGGCATTCCCCACGAGATTGGTCAGGATTTGCCGAACCCGACCGGGATCACCTTTCACCGCGGTCGGAACGTCCGCGAAGACCACCGCAATGAGCTCCAGCCCCCTCGTCTGGGCTCTTTCGGCCAGGAGTTCGGAGACCTCCTCAGTCATGACCCGGAGGTCGAAATCAATTGTTTCCAAATCGAGTCTGCCGGCCTCGATTTTGGAAAAGTCGAGAATGTCGTTAATGAGGGTCAGCAGCATTTCGCCGGAGTGTTTGACTGTTTCGGCCAAGTCTCGCTGGTCAGCAGTGAGACCGGTATCAAGCAACAATCCGGTCATCCCGATCACGCCGTTCATTGGGGTGCGAATTTCATGGCTCATGGAGGCAAGAAACTCGGCTTTTACTTTGGACGCTTCCAGCGCTTGATCACGGGCTTCGGCCAGCTCCAGGTTTGTTTTTTCCAAGTCCTGGGCGGCTTGCTGCATTTTGGCTTCGTCTTCCCTGCGTTTTGAAATATCCTGGGCCACATACACCATTCCCTGAAACACACCCTGGGTGTCCTGCAAAATAGACCCAGAAAATGAAACCGGGATCTGACGACTGTCCTTGGCGTGGTACGTCGTTTCGACTTGATTGACAAAACCTTCTTTCACCAGATCGTTGATGAGTAAAGCATTGACCACGTCATTGCCAAGAATGACTCCGGGCGGTTGTCCAATCAGCTCGGATTCCTCATAGCCCAGCATTCGTAACGTCGCCCGATTCACGGAGGCAATCCTCATGTGCGAGTCGACCACCAGAAGAGAATCTCCCATGGATTTCATGATGCAATCCATATAGATCTTTGCTGCCGTGGCTTGGTCGTGGGCGACTCGAAGCTCTTCGTGGCTGTGTTCAAGCTTCAGAACCGTCTCCACCAATTGCGCCTCAACCTCTCGGCGGCGGGCGATATCCTCTTGCAAACTCAGGTTGGCCATCCGTAGCTCGACGGTCCGCCGGTCCACGGTAGCCGTTAAATTCTCAACGTGGAGGTAGTTCCGCCGCGCGCATTCCCATTTCCGGGTTAACGCCGTGGCCAGTTGCTGAGCCTCTATGGCATCGAACGGCTTCCGAAGGATGAGTAATTGGTCACTTTGGCCCAGTCTGTGAGTAATTTGCTCCCAGTCATGGTCCGAATAAGCCGTACAAATAACAATCTGAATGGCCGGATCGACTTTCCAAATATTCTCAATGGTCTCAAGTCCGTCCCATCCCGGCGGCATGCGCATATCCACAAAGGCGACGGCATAGGGACGGCCAGCCTGGAGAGCCGTTTGAACCAGGGCAAAGCCCGCTTGTCCTTGATCAGCAAAGTCCAGGTCGAATCCTATGAAGTGAGGCTTTGACGTTTCTTCATCAAACAGGGCCGACTCCAGTTGAGCCAGGTCATCCGATTCCGATTGTTCTCCAAAGATTTTCTGAAAATCGTCATGGATCGCCACGTTGTCGTCAATGACTAATATTCTCCGGTTTGTGGTGTCAGGCAGGTTGGTCACGCTGGCACCCACACCCGTTTAACCGGCAGCTTCAGGTTTACGGTGTGCATCTCATCCGTTTATGTTGGAAGTGAAACTGATTGTCATATGGCCTGGTCACTCCCCGTGTTCTGTTGGGACATAGTGGAGTGACTTGATGCTTTCGATAGCCGGGATCTCTTCATCAAATTTCGAGGGGTGAAGAGCTCCAGAGCCGGGTGTTTCCCACACGTTGTGAGTGCCATTGGTGAAAGGACCTGCTTCCCTTCTGTTTCTCAATGTTCATTATCGATAGACTCCATTGATTCTATTCGGACAACGACTTTGTAGACTTTACACACCATGACCCTTAGCCCGGAACGGCTTCACGGGTTTCCCAAAATGGGCCTGGAGGGGAAGAGATTGGTTTAGATGTGGGTGGCTAGTTCTGGTAGGTCCGTGGGGACAGATGCTGAAGGTGTATTTTCGGGCCCCTCAAAGGGGAAATACCGAGTCATGCATCGGGGGTTCAGATAGTCCCAAACCTCTTTGGGCAGCTCACTGGGTCGTAAACTTTTTTTGATGGACAGACGGGTTTCCTGAGCTAAGTCCAGAATGATCGCCTCATTCCTGGGGATATCCGGAGCATAGAGCAACACCAGAGGTCGCAGGCGATCTTCGAAGTTGATTGTGCTCACGACTCCAATCGATTGGTCGCTCAATTCCACAATAGAGCTGGGGGGGTAAACGCCAAGGCATTTAATGAGTATTACCACCGCGTCTTCCCAAAATTCCGAGTGGCGTTTGGCGTAGAGCGAGCACATGGCTTCGTAGGGGGTTAAGCTCTTTTGCAAATCCGGGTTATTACACAGTTCGTCATAGGCATCGACCACCATGATAATTTTGGAAAATTGGTGGATAGCCTCGCCTTTCAATCCTCGAGGGTACCCCGAACCATCCATGCGTTCATGGTGTTGATGGATAGCCTCTAAACTTGGCTCTGGGAAGTTAAACCCTTTTTCTACCATATTTTTTCCCATCTCGGGGTGCTTTCGTATGACGTGAATTGGTTGTCGGGTCGGCCCTGACTCCTTGTAAGCGGTTTCCCCGATGTCATGGAATAGCGCCCCCAGGCCGAGCAAACGGATGACGTCATCGGAGTATTTCAGCTCTTTTGCCACGATCATACTCAGGATAGCGGTATTGAGGGAGTGATAGTAAAATTCATTGCCGTCTTCATTGTCATCCGACAGGTTCATGAGAGCGACCAACGTTCCGTCACTTCCTATAATGCCAGAGAGTCCCTGGACCATTTCCTCCGCTTTCCGCATGCCTTTGACGAGACCACACGACACATCCCGCATCAGAGCCTTGTTCTCAGTTAAGACGACTTTATAGGACTGCTCGGCTTCTATAAGTTTATGACGACGGTGCTCGAATGCTTGGACTCTTTCCTCTCTGACCACCACAGCCTCTTCCGGGGAATCGGCTTGGGTTTGAGGAATTGACGGCGAAGGTTGGTCCTTGATTGCCTTGTCTCCTTCTTCCTCCTGAGTGGTCGAGAGGGTGGGATCGGGGTCAGACAAGTCAGGGTCATAGAGAATTTTGATGTTCTTTAGGGAACGGAGGATGGCCAGTTCTTTGGCAGATGTGATTTTGAACGTGTTGGCGGGGAAGGGATGGCTAAACCACGAGCCCGCCATCTTAACGTAAAGGCCTATCCGCAGGTCTTTGGCATGGGCTGGTACAAAGGCCATTTCGTGGCTTTCCTAAGCTCTGCCTCTCTTCATTCTCCTCAGAGAGGACGGCCCGTTTTTCAGGAGCTTTGTTATCGGAGATTTCAGCATGAAATTTTTAGTGTGGTAGCCAAAGGCCGGACGGTTTATTCATAAAGGGATTTCATCCTTTGGAAAAATTTTGTGCCTGAGTTTTGTTATCTCTCGTTTTTTCGGCGTGGTTTCCCAAATTCTTAACTGTCAACCCGCGAGTTGGTGAGGGGGAATGGACCCCTCCCGTGCAGGTGGTCGGATCTGGAGAATAGGTCAACCAAACCCAATGCCCGCGTTTCCAGCCTTGGGTGTCCAGTGTCATGTCAATAAGCCTGACGGTTTTGAACAATGATCCTGGACTTCGTGCCTTTTAACCCTGGATTCCCTCCAAAACCCCATGGAAAAGTTGCTGCATAGAGCTGCCTAAATGGCTCAATGATCCCGAGTTAAGGTGAAAGAAGCGCGGTGGTGTTGCCGGGTTGGGGCATTGGGTACTTGGGATATGGAGGGGTGGTGGGGTTTGAATGGTTGGTTCGGGTTCGGATGGAGGCTTATGATATGATTTCACGCTCTTGCTCCTTCCCAATCTGGATCAATAATGAAAAAGGCTGAGAGGCCGTTGGAAGGAAAGAATCCGCCAAGTCCGCAAAAGAATGCTTTGAATGCTTGAGGGGGTCATGATGAGATCCAGGAGAGAATCCGGCTGGCTTTCTTTCACTTTGTGGTTCCTGGTTGCCATATTGGTTTCTTCGTTTGGAGAAGCCGGGCTATCGTGGGGCGGGGGCCTGCCTTCTGAAATTGTGGGGAAGGATGGGGCCCCGATGGTGCTTATCCCGGCCGGGCCCTTTCCCATGGGAGTTCCCAAATGGGCGCGGGATGGAGGGGTCGATGAACGGCCCAATCATGAGGTCGACCTTGATGCCTTTTACATGGATAAGTATGAGGTGACCAACGGTCGGTATTTAGAGTTTATTCACGCCACTGGCCATCGGCCGCCCAAACACCGTACGGATCAGACCAAAAATCTGTGGCAAGGCGGGCTGATGCCGGAGTCGATTGCGCCCCTCCCGGTCATCAATGTTGACTGGTTTGACGCCCAAGCCTATTGCGAGTGGGCGGGGAAGCGATTGCCCGCGGAGGCGGAATGGGAGAAGGCTGCCAAAGGCACGGATGACCGTCGGTTCCCCTGGGGGGATGTTGAGCCGACGCATAAGCATCTGAATTTTAATCAGACGTGGAAAGGCGAGAAGACCTTGGTTCCTGTTGGGATTTATGAAAAAGGAAAAAGCCCCTATGGGGTGTACGACGTGGCCGGGAATGTGTGGGAATGGGTCGCCGATTGGTATGACCCAGCCTATTACCAGAAAAGTCCACGCCGTAATCCAAAAGGGCCGGCAACAGGAACTCACCGTGTGTTGCGAAGCTCAGGCTGGGAGGTGGAGACCCCGATGGTCAGAATTTTTACGCGGGTGAAAAGTAATCCCTTGAATCGGAATCATTCCACGGGGTTTCGCTGCGCGGCGGATGGTCCGGGCCTTTAACCCTTGCCAGGTTCGGGATTTCGTTCAGGGAAAGGTTTAACCTTGTGCCCGTTATAATCATGAACGACCTGAGCCTTCATGCAAAGAGGTTCGTGGGTTTCAAGGTCAGGCCGATTGTAAGTTTGAATTTCCGGACTTTCCTGGACCCTTTGACAAAAAGGGTTTTCTGGCCTTGTTTTCCGGTCGGGCCTTGGCTCCTTAATTCGGGCACAATACGTCCTGGGCTTGAGGAGAACCTTGGATGGGAAAATGGGGTCCGCCATTGTTGGTGAGCAGTGTCGCTGCCAGCACCTCGTCCAACGTTTCCACGAAAACAAAGGTCAAATCGTTCCGTACTTGGTCCGGCACTTCTTTTAAGTCCTTTTCATTGCCCTTGGGCAATATCAACTGTTTGATGCCTGCCCGGTGAGCCCCCAGGACCTTTTCCTTAATACCCCCGACTGGCAGGACCAGCCCGCTCAAGCTTATTTCACCCGTCATGGCTGTATCGCTTCGTACCCTGGCCTTTAAGAACGTTGAGGCAAGGGCCGTCACCATGGTGACGCCCGCAGAAGGACCGTCTTTAGGAATGGCCCCTTCGGGGATGTGGATATGGAGCCCGTTTCGTTTGAATACGTGGGTGTTGAGACCCATTTGCTCTGCTCGAGACCAGAGGTAACTGCGAGCAGCTTGGGCGGACTCCTGCATGACCTCTCCCAACTGGCCGGTTAAGGTCAGGTCGCTCCCTCCTGGCAACAATGTGGTTTCGACATACAGCACCTCGCCTCCGGCTTCCGTCCAGGCCAGGCCAGTCGCAACTCCGATCGGGAGTTCCCTTCGACTCTCGTCGGGCAAGAACCGGTCGGTCCCTAGCCAATCCATTAATTCCGATTGTTGAATGACTATAGGATCCGGCAAAGAGTCTCCTGAATCAGCCAATTTCAATGCGACTTTTCGAGTGAGGCGGCCTAACATTTGTTCAAGTTGTCGGACCCCCGCCTCCTTGGTATAGCTGGTGATGATATGGGTGAGGAGGCCTTCCTCCATCGAAATCTGATCTGGGGTCAACCCAGCTTCCTTTAGTCGGCGGGGCCATAGGTACCGAATGGCAATTTCGTATTTTTCCTGTTGACTGTAGCCAGGCAGACGAAGGATTTCCATCCTGTCCATCAGGGGACGGGAAATAGGATCCAGGGTATTGCCTGTGGTGATGAACATAATCTTTGAGAGGTCAAAGTGGAGATCCAAATAATTATCTCTGAACGTATGGTTTTGGGCTGGATCCAAAATTTCCAACAGGGCCGAGGCTGGATCTCCCCGAAAATCATGACCGACTTTGTCCACTTCATCCAGCATAATCACGGGATTCTTGGTGCCCGCTCGCCGCAAGGCTTGTAAGATTCGACCAGGCATGGCGCCCACATAGGTTCGCCGGTGCCCCCGCAGCTCGGCTTCATCGTGTAACCCGCCCAAGCTGATTCGCTCGAAGGTCCGGCCAAGAGCACGGGCGATAGACTGTCCCAAGCTGGTTTTGCCTACACCAGGTGGACCCACGAGGCACAGAATGGGGGCGTTGGCAGAGGGGTTCAATTTCAGGACGGCCAGGTGCTCTAAGATGCGTTCTTTCACATCCTGAATGCCGTAATGATCTTCATCCAACACCTGGCGCACTCTTGAGATTTCCAGGCTGTCCGCAGTAGTCTTGGTCCACGGCAGTTCTAAAATGAGTTCCAGATAACTCCGAATCACCTGATGGTCTGGGGCCACTGGAGGGAGTTTGGCCAATCGTTTCACTTCACGAATAGCCTCAGTGTAAACATGCTCCGGCAAGTCCGCCTCTTCGATCCGCTTTTTCAGAAGCGCCACGTCGCTTCCCTCGGGGTCTTCATCGCTTTCTCCTAGCTCTTGTTGAATCTCTTTGAGTTGCTGGCGCAGGAAATACTCACGCTGGGATTTCCCAATCTCCGTTTGGGCTTGGCTCGCAATTTCGTTGCGAAGTTTGAGGATTTGAAGCTCGTGGGATAAGACAGCATAAATTTGGCGCACCAATTCCACTTGTGTTGGAATCTCCAGGATGGTTTGCAGGCGTTCCACAGTCAGGTTTAAAAACGAGGCGAGCCGGTAAGCCAAGGAGGTCGGATCCCGTTCCGCACGCAAGACATCGATGACTTCTGTAAACCCTTGGGCAGAGATGAGCCCAGGGAGTTGACCGGCCAAATCTAAGAGGGCCCGATGTAATGCTTCGATTTCCGGCCCCGATTCCGTTGAAAGGGGGAAAGGGCGGGATCGTGCGCTTAGAAAGGAATCGGCTTGTTCCAGTTTAAGGAGGACCACCCGCTCCACCCCTTGGACCAGGATATGAAGTTGCCCCTCCGAGGTTTTACCCGTCTGTTTTATGACGGCTTTCGTCCCGGTTTGATAGAGGTCTTCGAGAATCGGGCTTTCCTTTTCAGCATCCCGCTGTGCGGTCACGAGAAGTATTTTGTCCTCGGTCCCCATGGCCGATTCCACCGCAGCAACGGATCGACCCCGGCCTATGGAAAGGGGAAGCATGGTGCCGGGAAACAAGACTATCCGCTTAACGGGAAGAATCGGGAGGGTCGTTATGGTGAGTTCATCGCCCATTTGGGAGCGCCTTTGGAAACATGGACAAAGAGATCCCTTCTCAGATAGCCATCGTTCCAAGTGAGTCAACTCATTCGGAGTAGGGAACTAACCATATCGACAAATTTTCTCAATCATTTCAACGTGTTCTTCCTTGAACGAATCCCTGGAACTTTTAAGGAATTATTGGGGAAAGCCATGAGTAAGGAGGGTGATGGAAAAACTCCAATCATAACTGGATGCGCAGAGAGGTGTTTAAAATCAGGCAAGTACGTATAAGGAATTATTGGGGAAAGCCATCTTTAAAATGCTAACAATCCTAACCCCTTCCCGCCAATTCTCCCAGTCAGTACGGAGAGAAGGCCAACATTTTTTCGGGAGCCACCTCTCTTATTGCCACGAGGAGGGTCAACGGAATAAAGACTCGGGGGATCGCTTAGCAGGCAGAGAGGAGCGATGTCTGATTATATAGAAACATTTTCCAATCAAGGCGGGTTTGTGCCAAGCCATCGTAGCGGTACAATCCACGGTTCCAAAGTTTTCGTCGGAATACAAAAACAACCCTTGTTTAAGTTATCAAGTTCCCTGTCGGTCAATGGTGTGTACGGCTCTTTGGATTCCTGGTTGTGAAGAAGTTCTTTCAAGAACCATTTTGTTTCTTGACATAAACTGCGCTCATGGGTAGTCTCTCAAGTTGGCAGGGTGATGTCCGAAAAGGTTTTTAAAAAGGGGGATGAAGGGATGGTGTGTCTGGTTTGGCCTGTTCGAGGTTTCCTCTTCCTGTGCGTTCTTGGGCTTGTTTTGCTGAGGCCTCTTCAGGCATTTTCCCAATCGGGGAATATTGAAGAAGAACAGCCCTCCTACTTTTCCCACGCCTTCAATGTCCCCAACCCCACCGAATCATCCCTTCGCTATTTCCCTGTTGAGGAACCTACCTCCCACGCTGATCAGGTTGAGGTGACAAATTCTATTTCGCCTGGAACCACGGAACCGATTGGGACCCTTGGAAGGTGGGCGTTGAATGAAAAGGGATCCTCTTTAGATTCTCTGACTTCTCAGTTTAGTTTGGGTTCCCGTTTTTTCCCCACCCCTCCCGAACCGTCTCTCAATGGGAAATCGAAACCCACATTGAGTAGGTTTTTGTCTTCTCCCTCCTTATTAGGGCAAATCAATCCAGACGAATCAGAATTGACCGGAGTCCAACCCTTTGGAAATTCCTTTTTAGCTGAAAAAAAGATGGTGTGGCGGTATGGAAGGCTTTTGCCAACGTCTTCCAGTTCCTCTGAACTGAAACCTCCTTCCTTATATGGCGACATTTCTATCATCCTGAACCCCGCGGTAGAGAAAAATGTTCGATACTTTCAGACTGTCATTCCAGATCGTTTCCAGGAATGGCTGACCAGGTTTTACCGGTATGAGCCTATGGTCGCCGGGATTTTTGAAGAACTTGGATTACCGCATGATCTCGTGTATTTGTCTCTAGTGGAAAGCGGCTTTAACCCCCGGGCGTACTCCCGTGCTCGAGCGGCAGGCCCTTGGCAGTTTATGAAGGCGACAGGGCGGTTGTACGGACTTCGAGTCAATTGGTATGTGGATGAGCGTCGGGATCCAGTGAAATCCACCGTAGCCGCGGCCCGACATCTTAGGGATTTGTATGATAAATTTGGGTCTTGGCCTTTGGCGTTGGCGGCTTATAATGCCGGCGCAGGAAAAATCCAGCGGGCTATCAGAAAGAGTCGGAGCCAGGATTATTGGAAAATTGCTCGTACCCGCTATATTCGAAGGGAAACGAGGGAGTACGTCCCACGTTTCATGGCGGCAACGATTATTGCAACCAGTCCGACTTTATTCGGGTTTAAAGCCGGGTCGTCTGAGGTTCATCAATATGAAGAGGTGCATCTGAGAAGTACGGTGCATTTGCGCTCAGTTGCCAAGGAAGCGGGCATTTCGTATGAAGAGTTGAGGCGGTTAAACCCGGAGCTCCGGCGAAGCCTTACCCCTTCTCATAAGAAGGGATATTATTTGAAGGTCCCTATGGGGATGGGTGACCACGTGCGAAGTGTCCGTGATCAAATCAAAGTCTGGACCCAGCCGCCAACCCAAATCACATGGTATCGAGTTCGTCGCGGGGATAGCTTGTCCGGAATTGCAAATCGGTTTGGCACGAGTGTGCGGAAGCTCAAGACCCTTAACAACCTTTCCAGAAACCTGATTCGAGTGGGGGATCGATTACGGGTCGGGGCAGAGTCTCCGCCCCCCAGTGGTGATGTCAATTGGTACCGGGTTCGACCTGGGGATAGTCTCTGGAGTATTGCCAGGCAGTTCAGCGTAACGGTCAGGGACTTAATGGCTCTGAATCAACTCCGGGGAAGCTTGATTCATGCTGGCCGGCTGTTGTTAGTCAGTAGTCCCTAGGACTCGGTTTTGAATTAGGGCTCTTTTTCTTCAGTTGCCTCTTCTCCCTCTTGGCGTTCCTGGCCTAACTTGGCTTCTCCTCCTGCATCTGCACCCCCTTGGTCTCCTTTTTCTAATTGTTCAAATGCCTTGACTCGAATTGAGGCTTCGTTCGCAAAGGGCGAAGTGGGGTGCAGCTCAAACAGTTCCTGGTAGTACGCCAGAGCCTTTTCCGGCTGGCTTTCCTCCTCCTCCAGTTTGGCCAATTCAAAAAGGACCTGATCCTTATTCAACGCGTCTGGAGTGGCCAGGACCTGGGAAAAAGCTTTCACGGCATTCTCGTGGTCTCCATTCAAAAGGTGAGTGGAGCCCAGTCGTTGGTAAACCAGCCCGAGCAATATGCCGTTATGACCAAAACGATCTACATAATTTTGATAAGTCTCGATAGCTCCTGTGTAGTTTTTTTGATCAACGAGCGCATTCCCAATAAAATAGAGAGCCAGCTCGGCGCTGGAGGTTCGGGGAAACTCTTCAAGGATTTCCCGATAGATACTGATAGCTCGTTTGAGGTTATCGTTGGCCTTCTCTGGGTCATCAAAAGGACGATCGCGATAGAGTTGGACGGCTTGGGCATGTAACTCCAAAGCCATTTCTTCTTTTTCCTGTTCCAGCCATACAATGATTCCAATGGCCAAGGGTAGGAGGCACAGCAGAAGCAACCCCACAATCACAGCTCTACGATGTGTTTCGGCGAAAAACCACAGCCGCTCCATTCTGGTCATGAATTGAGGAACTTCGGCTGCTATGTCTCTGTTGGGATCCTTAATTTTGAAACTCATGGGGAGATGATTTCCCTTGGAATTTTGGCGTGACCAATGCCAGAGTTCTGACAAGCCCTGGCGCCTTATACCCACCTGGCTCGACCTTGTCAATTGGAGGGTTGCGGGAGGAGAACTGAATGAGCATGCAAAATAGACTGAGAAGTTTACGCAATATCTTGCTGTTTTTTCACCGGGAGGAAAGAGGGAGCTGGGAGAAAGGAGTAGATTGATGTCGGCATCCTTGCCTTATTATCCTGATGAGGAGGGGAAAGCTTTCTCTATTGGCAGATATTTCTCTATCGGGTACATTTTAAGGGTAGACAGAAACAGTTGAGGTTCAGAGGTTCAATTGAAGGGAACACCCTCCCCAATTCGATATGACTGAAAATTTTGCCTAGGCTAAATATCTTACTTATCACACGTGGTCAGCGGCACAGTTTGTTTCGGTTGACAAGCCCAATATGGTTGATATAATTGAAAAATCATTTGATTATACATTATAGGCGGATAGCTCAGTTGGGAGAGCGCTGCCCTTACAAGGCAGAGGTCGCAGGTTCAAACCCTGTTCCGCCTACCACCTGTGTAAAAGACAAATCCAAACGAATTTTGGAAGTCGAAAAAAAGGGGGGCTTTCTTGGTCATCCCCTTCCCTGAAGGGGATTTCTGGTGCGGTGATTTCCAAACCTTTTGTGTGTGGGGCCGTCGTTCAGCCTGGTTTAGGACGCCAGATTGTCAATCTGGAGGTCGCGGGTTCAAATCCCGTCGGCCCCGCCACATGCTTCTCACGTTGTCCTTTCCTCGATGTAGTTTGCACAACCTAATGTCCGGCTCCTCTTCCGTTAGGACACAGCCAACAAAGCGATTACACGCGCATTATGTTCTCCAGTAATCCGATTGAGCTGATCGGCTCATTAGGTACTGTTTCGATTGTCGTTCTCCTTATCCTCCTTTTCTTCTCTGTTTTCTCCTGGGCGATTATCGTCTCTAAGTGGCGGATCTTTCAGGCCATGTACCAGGAGGAAGCTCAATTCCACCATACCTATGAGGCACACCCGACTGACTTCAAAAAGCTTCGCAGTCTGGCCAAAAAACTGCCGTCGAGCCCCAGTGGAGCAGTCTTTTTAGGCGTCATGAATAAGATTTGGCCAATGGGGGATTGGTTTGGGGACCGATCGATCACAGGGCCAACGTCTAATGGCCGCTGGCCAGAGCGGCATTATCTGGAAAAGGTTGTACAATCCATCGTGCAAAATCAGATTAGCCAACAAGAGGCCTACCTACCCTTTTTGGCTACCACTGGAAACATTACACCCTTTATCGGCCTATTTGGCACCGTATTGGGTGTGATCAACGCCTTTCACGGAATTGGACTAGGAGGGACGACCAGCATTGCGGCTGTCGCACCGGGCATAGCCGAGGCGTTGGTGGCAACTGCAGCCGGTCTCTTTGCAGCCATTCCTGCCGTGGTGGCGTATAATTACTATTTAACAAAGGTTCGAAAAACCATACATCGAGTGGAAGCGTTTACCATTGAGTTCCTTAATTCGCTTGAAGGACTGGCCAGCGAGATCAAAGAGGCTGAGGTGGTCCGATGATATTTGAAGCTCGCCATCGTCGGTTTCTGTCTGAAATCAACGTCATTCCCCTGGTCGATGTTATGCTTGTGCTGTTGATAATTTTCATGGTGACAGCACCCATGTTGCACCGGGGCATCGATATTACCCTCCCTCAGTCTGCCGCCAATACCATTACCCCGGAACAGCGTCTCATTATCACGATTGAACCTGACGAAAAGATATATTTAGGGGAGGATTACGTGACCATCCTTGATTTGCGAGGGAGGCTCCAGGAGGCCAAGCTGCAACACTCGAAGGTTTCAGTGTATCTCAGGTCTGATCACAGGATCCCTTATGGTCGGGTTATTCAGGTGATGGATGAAGTGAAGGGGGCTGGGATTGAACGCTTGGGGATGGTTACATCCCCTGAGGGTTCGGATCTTGATGAAGAACTGGGGCGACTGCCATAGGCCTGATGTCTAGCCATGCCGAAGAGAGAGTCGGTAAGTCTTATCTCCCTACACTTTTCGCCTCATCCTTCTCTTGTTGATGAGCGACTAGGGTGGTGGCTGGCCTGCTCGCTCCTCCTTCATTTCCTGTTCCTGGGGTTAGTGATGAATCTGCGTTTCCCAACTTCGATTACCCCCCCCATGGCCTCCTTTCCGGTAGCGCTGATCACCCTGTCTGAACTCACACCGAGGCGGGAATCTCGCGTCGCTTCGAAAGCCCAATCTGGTTTGAAGAGCCTTCAATCCCAACGGGCGAAGGCCACTCCCCAAGTCACGACCTCCCAGGCTCGACGTCTGAACCAACCAGAGCCAGTTAAACCTGCCCCGGATTCTGTTTTCCAGCCGCCCCAGGAACGTCTTGCAGAATCATTTGCCATAGCTCTCAAAGCGATCATAATGCCGCAGCAGCGGACCAGTAAGCCAACACTTCAAGTCCACGACTTTCTAAGACCGGAGTTACCCCCGACCCCGGCTCGGGTTGGGGAAACGGGGAGACTGGAGGGAATAACTTTACCCCCCGAGGTTCCCAGACTGGCTTCAGTCCATCCTTTGCCAAAAAAGGAGTTTAAAACACCGGACACCGTCCAGGGGGAAGTTCAACCGAGAGAAAAGATGGAGAAACCACCAGCCTTTGAGACCGTGAAATTACCTCCGGAGGCACCCAAATTATCTTCCGGAAACTTCCTCCCAAAGGGAAAGGAGGTGGAGGTTCAGCCCCCTCCGAATCGGGAGGGGTTAGAGGAATCGCTCAACCGGGTGGTTCAATCGGTTAAGGTACCCAAGCAACCGACCTTTAGGCAGATCAAGCCCATCCTGCAATCACCCTCAAAGGTGGTAGAGAAAAAGATGCCAAAAGCAACCTTGGAAGGAATTCTGTCACCACCCGAGGCCCCCCAATTAGCCCCAGTGGAATTCACTTCGGCTGGATCGACGCCGACCAAAGAGATCAAGGAGGGTCCAATTCCGGAAGCACGTCCAGACAATCTTACCTCCCAGATTGCGATGCTGACCATTCCAGAAGTGAAGATCCGAGAATTCGATCGAGCGTTGTCTATGCAGGGACAGGGTAGAGGCACCAAAACTGGGACCGGTGTACAATTATCCGGGGGGACCTCTGATAGGGATCCCTATTGGGGACAGGTCCGGGCGAGAATAGACCGGGAATGGGTGGCTCCACCGGTTGAACTCAAAGGGAACCGGCTCCTTCCGGTTGTGTTGACTTTCAGGCTAGAGCGGTCGGGTCAGATAACTGACCTGGAGGTTGAGCACCCCTCCGGGAATGCCTATTTTGATGAGGCGGCGAAGCGGGCGATCCTTGCCGCTACTCCATTGCCGCCCTTCCCTCCCAGGATGACCCAGGCATATCAGGACTTACGGTTTCAGTTCACCGTCAGCAAAGGTTCCCCATGACTCGTTTTCGCTTCATGACTTTCATTTTCCTTCTCCTGTCGGGGGTGGGAACTGTGTGGATGTTTGAATCCTTTGGGGCGGAGATCTTTCTGGAAGCCAAGCGTTCTGATTTTCAAAAGATTCCCATTTGGGTTTTGGGATTCGGAGATGGGGACCCTGAGGCCAATTCGGGATCCCGGATTGGAAACAAAATATCTGGGATTTTGAGGGCCGACCTCAAACGGTCCCAAGTGTTTGCGGTAGAAGACTCCGAACATCGGCCACTAAGATTTAATCAGGGTCAGTGTAAGTCGGTCGAAACGTTGCGCCAGGCGAAAAAGAGTGGGGCGACCGTGGTGAGTTGGGGGAGGATCGGGCGAAAGGGCCCTGACTTGGTGATGGAAGCCTGTGCCTATGACGGGGCTAGCGAGGCAGAGGCCGTGGGCAAACGGTATGTGGGGGGTCCCATTACTATGCGCCTACTTCGGTTAATGGTGCATCGATGGGCAGATGAGCTTGTATCCCGCTATACAGGTGATCCGGGAATTGCC
Organism: Nitrospinota bacterium; assembly: GCA_022572725.1. GTDB lineage: Bacteria > Nitrospirota > Nitrospiria > Nitrospirales > UBA8639 > JACZVJ01. Next base: position 37,435 of record JACZVJ010000003.1, read on the forward strand.
CGAACAAAAATTGTTTTTGTTTCTGAGGTACATGGGGGTCGGAATCTGTATGTGATGGATTATGACGGATACGGACCTAAACCGTTAACAGCAGATCGGCGACTGAATCTCATGCCGGCCTGGTCTCCGGATAAGCGTTCACTCATCTATACGGCCTACCGTCAACATAATCAGGAGATTGTTCAACTCCACTTAGCCTCCGGAGAAACTAAAACCCTTGTACCACCTAAAAGCCTGAATATTACCCCGGCTTTTTCTCCTGATGGAAAACTCCTGGCTTATGCCTCGGCGAAGGATGGCAATTCCGATATTTACACCCTGGACCTTTTGACTCAAGAAAGGGTGCAATTGACTTTTGACGCCAGTGCTGACCTTTCTCCTTCTTGGTCTCCGAATGGACGGGAAATTGTCTTTACGTCAGACCGTGGGGGACGTCCTCAGGTCTATATCATGAGTGCAGATGGGTCGAACGTCCGGCGGTTGACCTTTGAAGGGAACTACAATGCGGCTCCTGCTTGGTCTCCGCAGGGCGACTGGATCGCGTATGTGTGTCAGATCCCAGCGCTGGGATTCAAATTATGCCGCATATCTCCGGATGGTCAACAGCAATTTCAAATAACTTCCGGGCCGAGAAGTGAAATGGATGACTCACCATCCTGGTCTCCCAATGGTCGGCACCTTGTGTTTAGCTCAACCCGCAAGGGGCGCAGTCATATTTATATGATCAACGTTGATGGGATGGAACCGGCGGAGCAGTTGACATCGGGCGGTACCCATCATAGCTCACCGGCCTGGTCTCCATTATAATCCTTCTGCTCTCCTTCTGGTGCCCTTGCCCAATAGAATGGCTATGATCTTTCATAATTTGGTGTCAGCTATTGGTAAGGGTGTGCGCAGGCCTGGGGGGTTGTACCAAGTGGACCTGGGCATGAATCCGGCTCCATTTCAGGTTTTCGATAGCTGCCAAGCTGCAGAGAGCTAAGAGTTTGAGTTTAATTGGAGGGTTGGAAACCCAAACCCGGATTTTCATTCAAGGCTTGAGTGAAACGGCGGGAACGCAATGAGAGTGATCATTAATCAGATGTGGGGATGGGTAGGCTGGGCAACCTTGGTCCTGGTTCTCTCTTCCTGTGTCGCGCAACAAGCCGAACTCGTTGAGCTCAAAAGGGGCCTCGGGGAAAAGATCGCCTTGGAAAAAAGGGCCCTTCAAAAAACCATCGACAAGGACAAAGAAGAAACGAATGAAAATCTGGACAAATTAAAGACTGAGGTTAACACTCAGCTGCGCAATGTCCGAGCCCAATTCAACCATGACCTGAATGACCTTCGTGAAAAGGTTTCCGCCTATTTCAATAACAAGATAGAAGAGGAAGTCCATCGCATTCAACAACAAGTGGAGCATAAAGTTGACAATGTCAGGCAGGAAGTAGCGAATCTAGGCCAACTCCAAGACCAACGATACAGCGAAAGAGAGGCCCAAATCACGGATTTAAAATCCAAGATTGACAGTCTGGATGCTCAGATGGAAAAGGCCTGGGAGAAACAAAAACAATTCATGGGCAGGGAGATGATGGATTTTCGAAGCTCCTTAAATGATTTTAAGGGAGTATTGAAGGAATTAGATGAAAGAGTGCTCCAAGAACGTGATCGCGCCAGCAAGGCAGAAGCGCAATTGAAGGAAGATTTCGAGGGAAAACAGGCAAAGTTCACAAAAAAACTTGACGCCGACACGCAAGCCTTGAGGACGTACTTGGAGCAGGATGTGCGAGCCAGCCTAACCTCAGTCGTGAAAGCGGTGGAGGAGGAGACGAATCGTTCCGTGCAGAAGGTAGCTCAGTTGGAAACCATCTTCCAGGGGCTTGAAAAGAAAATTGGGAGTGAGGTGGTAGGGCTTCAAGGAGAGGTAAGGGGCTATGAAGCCCATGTTCAAGAACTCAATCAGACCGTGGGCAAGCTGCGTGAGGTCTTGGAATCGGTGACAGAGAGATTGAGCAAACGGGGCGATGACCAGATTCTGCAGTTGGGGCAGCTTACCGAGCGGCTAAATCGGTTTGAACAGAATCAAGAAACCCTGGTTGATGACATGAAGGCCAATGCCCAGGCTACTTCCAGCCACCTTTCAAAGGTGAATACAAGTGTTCAGTCGCTGGCTCAGGTCTTTGACCAGGTAAAGGGTAATTTAGATACGAGAGTCGAGGAACAAGCCCAACAAATTGGGAGGTTGAGTGAAACACTTGCTACCCTAGAGCAGAACCAGTCGGCTTTGGTCGGAAAAGTTGACGCTGACTCCCAAACATTGGGCGAGCATTTGAATGAGGTGAACACCAGTATCACGTCCGCGGTCAAGGCACTTGAACAGGTCAAAGCCTCATTGACCTCCAGAATCGAGGATCAAGAGCGTCGTTTGACCGAATCCGCTGCCGCTCTTGCTTCGATGCAGACGGTTAGGGGGGAATTAGCCGACAATGTCGAGCATTTAAACGAGTTAACCCATACGGTTGCTCAACTCCGGGATGTGGTGGACTCCATTGGGACCAAAATGGGGGCTAGAGTGGACCGGCACGACCGGGATTTGGCAGGTTTAGGTGAGCAGTTGAAAAGGATTCAAGAAACAGGTGTTGGAAGCCAAGCGAATTAGAAGGCAGGTGGCCGGAGGAAGGAAGTGTCATGTATGGTGGCACACCAAGTGAGGCAATTGTTGGAATACTAAAAAGGACCGCATATCGACAATTGATGCCCTACTCTCCCTCCGTGTTGTGGAACAAGCTGGATAGGTGTTCTAGTTGAACACCTTAAAGCTCAAGGCTCGTTCTCCGTCCTTGTGCCACGACAAGTTTTGGGGCTGCCACAGAAGGGGAAAGAAGCTTTTTCTTTGGGCGAGCCTGGGCTTCAATAAAAAGTGAGGAGAAGGGGTTTCTGAAGTTCCGTCATATATTGGTGTGTCGGTAGGGTTCCTTGTCATGGTCACAGAACAGACCGGTGGAAAAATTCAAGTCCTGCCTGAATCGGTGTCGAGCCGCATAGCCGCGGGTGAAGTCATAGAGCGTCCGGCATCGGTTGTAAAGGAATTAATCGACAACAGCCTGGACGCCGGGAGCACCGTCATTACCATCGAAGCCAGGGATGGGGGAAAGCGGCTGATCCGGGTAACGGATGATGGGGAGGGCATGGCCAGAGCGGATGCCCAGTTGGCGTGCCAGCGATTTGCGACCAGCAAAGTGCGCACCGAGCAGGATTTGTTGGGAATTACGACCTATGGCTTCCGGGGTGAAGCCTTGCCTAGTATTGCCTCGGTTTCCAAGCTTGGTCTCTTGACAACCAGGCGGGAGGATCAAGTGGGGGCATACCTCGTGGTGAGTGGAGGAGAAGTCTCCTCTGTTGAAAGTCGCGCCACCGCCCCTGGCACGCAGGTCGAAGTGAACGATCTCTTCTTTAATACGCCCGGGCGACAAAAATTTCTGAAATCCGCCACCACAGAATTTTCGCATATTTGCCATGTGGTCCAACAAGCCGCACTCGCTCGGCATGGGACCCATTTCCGGTTAACTCACAATGATCATCCAGTCCTGGATTACCCAGCCGTGATGACAAAAACCGACCGGATCCTTCAACTCTATGGCGCCCGTTTTATGGATAGGGTGCTCCAGGTCCTTGGCGACCAACCGGGGCTTCGTGTGGAGGGTGTGACGGTTAATCCCTATCATACTCGAACCAGCCGAACCCCCCAGGAAATTTTTGTCAACAACCGACCCGTGAAGAATTCCACGATTTCTCATGCGGTCTATGAAGCCTATACCTCGTTTCTCCCGAAAGGGCGGCACCCCGTGTTTACGCTTTTTCTTGAAGTTGATCCGGTGCAAGTGGATGTGAATGTTCACCCAGCCAAACGCGAAGTCAAATTTTCCACCCCCGAGAGGATCCATGGTGTAGTCAAAGAGGCGATTCGGCGTCCACTCCAGAAAAAGGTGGTGGAGAGTCATCCATGGCCCACATCAGCAGATGAATCTCTTTCATCAAAAGGGAGCGTTTCCCATGGAGGGTTGGAAGCCACGGTCCAACCTCGGGAAGGCCTCCTTGGACCTAGGGGATGGCAGGAAAAGAGATCTGGGGCATCATTCGGATCACCGGTTCAAAGCCAATTCTATCCGGGGAAGCCTAATAAGGTCGTCGCTCCTTCCGAAATGAGCAGGGAAACAACACCGCTATATTGTATCGAAGATGGCCATGCGATTACGGTGCTAGGTCAGGTCAATCGAACCTTTCTCATTGCCCAAATCGGTGCTGAGCTCCATGTGGTAGATCAGCACACAGTCCACGAACGAGTCTTGTTTGAACGTCTATGGCGTGGGTGGCTCGAAAAAAGCATCCCCGCCCAGGCCTTATTAATCCCGGAACCTATTGAGCTTCAGCCTCATGCGGCTGTAGTCCTTCAGGAGCAGTTGAGCGAATTGGGCAAGCTTGGCCTGGAGATTGAGCCATTTGGCTCTCGGTCCTTCGTCGTTCGCTCTATTCCTTCCATCCTGGGTCAGATGGATTATGGGGTTTTGGTGCAGGATCTCATTGATGATCTTTCCGAGTGGAAATCCCTGGACTCCATCGAAAAACGGATACACCCGGTGTTGGCCTCCATGGCCTGTCGGGGAGCGGTCCAGGCGGGGCGTGCAATGAGTGATCTGGAAATCAAACAGATCCTTGATGATTGGGTTCAAGAAGGGTTTCCCATGACTTGCCCTCATGGACGTCGGGTGGCCATGAGGTTTTCCGCCGATGAACTCAACCGAATCTTTGGTCGGGCCTAATTTGGAGGTTGAATTGCAGGAATCCTGGGCAACTGTGAATGACCGGCACCGGTCATCTTTTCCGGTGGTAAAGCCGCTGCTTGTGCTGGTAGGGCCCACGGCAATTGGGAAAAGCCGGGTGGCCCTTCATGTAGCCCACGCCATGGGAACGGAAATTTTAACGGCTGACTCCACCCAGGTCTATCGTGGGATGGACATTGGGACGGATAAGCCAACTCCTTCGGAATGGCAAGGTGTGCCCCACCACCTGACGGATCTGGTTGCCCCTGATCAACCATTTAACGCGGGTGAATTTCGGCGCCATGCCATGGTCGAGATCGACCGGTTGCACCGAGAAGGCCTGATCCCGTTGGTGGTTGGTGGGACGGGGCTTTATGTGAGGGCATTACTTCGAGGGCTTTGGCCAGGTCCCCCCGTGGATTGGGGACTCCGACGACGACTCGAGCAGGAAGCCTGTGAACATGGACTCGACACTCTTTATCGTGAACTGGTTCGTGTGGATCCTGACTCCGCTCGGCATGTGCATCCCCATGACCGGATTAAGGTGCTCCGTGCCCTTGAGGTCTATCGGCAGATTGGTGTCCCGTTATCGAAAGCCCATAGGCGGCATGGATTTAAGGAGCGGCCGTTCCGGGCCTTAGTGATTGGGCTTACCATGGACCGTGCAGCTCTTTACCGACGTATCGAGGCCCGTGTGGAAGTCGAATTGGAGAAAGGTCTCGTTCAAGAAACCCAACGGCTTTTGGACAGAGGGTATACTCGGGACCTGGTATCGATGAAAAGCCTGGGATATCGACAGATCGCGGGATTTCTGGTAGGTGAGTATTCATTTGATGAGGCGGTCCGTCGGCTGAAACGGGATACGCGTCATTTTGCCAAGCGGCAACTGACCTGGTTTAGGAAAGAACCTGAGATCACTTGGCTCGAAGTGAAAGAACAGGAAGCCCCTGAGTCCACTTCCGCTCAAGTGCTTGTTCGAGTGGAACGTTTGATAGGAGAGCTCGGCCAACTTGGGGACCTGGAGCCTGGCTTCTTGCCGGAAGTGGGCTGTGGAGCTTCTGAAAGGTAATTTCATCGAGAAACTTTCTTGCCATGGGAACGCGTTTGGGAAGGACAGCACGGGCCGATGTTGCGGTGATCGGGGGGAGCGGCCTTTATGATATGGAGGGCCTGGGGCAGGTTCGTGAGGTGCGGCCCACCACTCCCTTTGGTCGTCCGTCAGACGTTGTGGTACTGGGGAACCTGGATGGTCGGCAAGTGGCGTTTTTGTCAAGACATGGACGGGGTCATCGCATCAGTCCAACAGCAATCAATTATCGGGCCAACATCTATGCGCTCAAATCATTAGGAGTTGCCAAAATTTTTTCTGTCAGTGCCGTGGGGAGCATGAAAGAGCAAATTAAACCTGGCGAGATGGTCCTGCCGAATCAATTTATTGATCGAACCCAACATCGGATATCAACCTTTTTTGATCAGGGGGTCGTGGCCCATGTGGCGTTTGCCGACCCGATCTGCCAACCCTTATCGCATGTGCTGTGGCAGGCAGCTCGGAAGGCCAAGGCAAAGGTGCACCCCAAGGGCACGTACCTGTGCATTGAGGGTCCCCAATTTTCCACAAGAGCTGAGTCCATGCTGTACCGCCAATGGGGTGTGGATGTGATCGGTATGACAAACCTACCAGAGGCCAAATTGGCCAGGGAGGCTGAGATCTGCTATGCCACCTTGGCCCTGGTTACGGATTATGACTGTTGGCATGAAAGCGAAGAGGCGGTATCGGTTGGAGCCATTTTCAGCATCATGCATAAAAATGTGGCTCTTGCGAAGCAAGTCCTTCGCTATGCTCTGCATGAGGTGCCTGAGACGAGGGCCTGCTCCTGTGCCAGGGCACTTGACCATGCGGTGGTCACCGCTCCGCAGGCCATGTCTGCATCGGCCCATCGGCGTGTCCGCCTCCTTCTCAATAGGCAAAGTGCTAAAACCGCGAAGGGGAGTCGGTAGGATGGGGAGCTTGTTGGTCGTGGGGTCGGTCGCCTTTGACACCGTTCGGACGCCATTTGGTGAGGCAACTGAAGTCCTTGGGGGATCGGCGACATATTTTTCAACAGCCGCCAGCTTTTTTACCGATGTCGAGCTGATTGCCGTTGTGGGTGAGGATTTCCCCGAGTCGCATATTGATTTTCTGAAGAGTCGGGGAATTGATTTGACTGGTTTAGAACGGCGAGGTGGGAAAACTTTTCGGTGGCGTGGTGAGTACACCTACCAGTTGAACGAGGCCCACACCCTTGAAACTCATTTAAACGTCCTGGAAACCTTTCGACCAAAAATCCCAGAGCAATACCGTTCCCCGAAGATGCTGTTCTTGGGGAATATCGATCCTGAACTCCAACTGGATGTGCTCAATCAGGTGGAGCGTCCTCGGCTGGTAGCCTGCGATACGATGAATTTTTGGATAGGGGGCAAGCGTGACGCTCTCTGGCGAGTACTGGAAAAGGTGGATGTGCTGGTTATCAATGATGGCGAGGCTCGAGACCTCGGGCAGGATTCGAATCTTGTCAAGGTGGCCAAAGAAACCTTGGCAAGAGGGCCCAAGCACTTGATCATCAAGCGAGGGGAGCATGGCGTTTTGATGTTTAATCAGAAGCACACCTTTGGCGCACCGGCGTTTCCTTTGGAAATGGTGAAAGATCCGACTGGGGCGGGCGATACATTTGCCGGAGGGTTTATGGGGCATCTGGCCTCGACTGGAGATCTGTCTGAGGCAGGATTCCGGCGTGCTATCATTTTTGGCAGCGTCATGGCCTCTTTTACAGTCGAAGCGTTTAGCCTTGACCGCTTACGATGCCTGGAATATAAGGAGATCGAGGCCCGATTCCGGGAGTTTAAGCGCCTGACCCATTTTGAGGATTTGTCCTAACGTGGTTGAAGAGCTGTTTTCTGTCTGTTGAAGGTGTGCTCGTCGGTGTTCCATGGCGATGGCCCTATGACCGTTTGAGTTACATTCACATTCGGAAGGTATTGCTTCATATTCAATCCACCGGACCATCTTCACTGGAAGCCGGGGAATACCAAATCCGACGGGGTGTTCGATGGAATCAGTCGGGGAAATCTTGAAGCAAGCTCGAGAAGCCCAAGGCTTGAGCCTCGAGCAAGTAGCGTCTCAAACCAAAATTCAGGAGCCGTTTATTAGGGCCTTGGAGGAGGGGCATTTTGAAGCGTTGCCTGAACGGGTCTTTGCCAAGGGGTTTGTCCGAACCTATGCACGGTCTTTGGGGATGGATGAAGACGATGCGGTGCGCCGGTTTTCTGAGTCCTCCGGCTCTTATTACGACAAAGGGGAAGAGGAGAAACGGCAGGAGCAACAACGGGTTGAAGAGGACCGCAAGGGCAAATACAACCGAAATGTGGTCATCGCCCTGACTGGGGCCCTGCTGGTGGGTTTGATCTTCCTATTGCCGAGAGAACAGTCACCTTCTCCTGAGTCAAGCATATCTGAAGGTCAGGAGGTTCCACGGGGAGTGGTGCCTCCATCTGAGATCTCGTCCGGTGGAACTCCGGTCTCGCCAGAAAACGGGGGGCTGCCTAACGGGGGGTTGGAGTCCGAAGGCCAATCCCCGCCTTTTTCCCGCGAGACTGGAGGTGGGGATTTTGCCACACGGAGCCCTCAAGCCATGGGCGAGGAAGGAGGTGCTGAGCCCGTATCTCCTCCTAAGGCTATGCCCGCCGTGATACCGGTTCCGGCGAACCAGGTTCCTTCATTAGGTTCCATTCCCGAGACCTCAGGAATTGACGAGAAGGCACTGGTCTTGGAATTGGAAGCTACCGAGATTACCTGGGTCGTGGTCCGGTCCGATGAAGGAGAACCTCAAGAAGCCTTGCTTCAGCCTGGGGAAACGGCTAGATGGAAAGCCGATGAGCGGTTTTTCCTCACGCTTGGGAACGCTGGAGGGGTCGAGGTCAGTCTGAATGGAGAGCCCCTAGGCGCCTTTGGGGAACATGGTTCAGTCGTTCGGGAGCGTGAAATCAAACCGTGAGAGACTATGGATAGGTTTATAGGGAAATGAGAATTGCGAGCCAACCGATAGAGGTCCATTGCAAGAGAATTCTCTAGATATCAACCAGTTGATCAAGGTTGCGGGACTTGCCTCTCAGCATGCCGTGGCTCCATCGTCTCAGTTTCGGGTAGGGGCAGCCCTTTTAACCAAGCATGGTTCGATTTATACCGGGTGCAACATTGAGAGCCCGGTGTACCTCGGTATTTGTGCAGAACGAGTAGCCTTGTTTAAGGGGCTGTCCGAGGGAGCTCGACAGTTTGTGGCCCTCGCCATTGTCTGCGAGGAAGGTGGGCCGTGTCCCCCCTGTGGAACATGCCGCCAATTACTTTGGGAGTTTGCCCCTTCCCTCCAAATTATTTTAGTCGAAGAGGATGGTTCGCCACGGGTCCACATCATCGAAGAATTACTCCCGGGACCTTTCGAACGTGGAGGGCGAAAGCCCTTTGAGGAGAAAGACCGGATCTAAATCCCCTCCTGGTTTTCTTGACAACCTGAAAAAATCGTTGTTATAGTCCCTTCGTTTTGCGTCCTTGAAATCGCAAAGAGGGGGGGAGTATCATGAAATTAGGCGTTGGGCTCCCGGACTTAAGGTTTTTTCTTTTTCTGTCTTTACGGTCTAATCATCAAAGGAGGGATGCATGAAGCGGTTTTTTGCTTTATTAAGTATATTGACTGCTTTTGCCTTTTTTAGCGGAGATTTGGCGTTTGCTGGCCCAGAAAAGGATCCGTTAAAAGCGAGAGTGCCAGCAAAAGAAAGAGGAAAGGCCAAAAAGCTTAAACCCCCTGCCAATCTTTATAAGAAAGCCAAAAAAGCTTCTGCGGAGATTGTGGCTGAGGGGAAAAAGCTTTTCGAGGGCAAAGGGACCTGCGTCAATTGCCATGGCAAATCCGGCGACGGGAAGGGGGAGGCAGGCAAAGTCCTTACTCCCGGTCCTCGAGACTTTACCTTCTGCAAATTCCACAAAAAGCGCAAGGATGGGGAGCTGTTCTGGATAATTAAAAACGGCAGCCCGGGGACCGGGATGGTAGCCATGATACCGGCCACCATTACCGAGGAGGAAGGGTGGAAAACTCTGGCTTATGAGAGGAGTTTTTGCAAGAAATATGATAAGTATAGGAAATAGTTTTCGTCTCCACAGAACGTAAAGTGTGTAACTGAAGTATCGGCGATAGGTGAATGGAGTAGAAAGCCCCGGCTAGGCTTAAGCCCTAGCCGGGGCTTTTATGTTTTAGTTGATTTCTTACTTCCCTTTTACTTGATAAATTGCCCATGGGCTCATTCGGCACATGTATAAACCTGATGTTAGCCATATGGTTTTCCATTGGCACGGGTATGGTGTCAGCAGCCGAAAAGGAACCCTTAGCGCCACGTGTGCCTGCCAATGAAAGAGCTGAAGCCAGAACATGGAAGGCCCCCTTTGGGTCCACCAAGAGAGTTTCAGATAAGATTTTGGCTGAAGGGAAAAAATTGTATGAGGGTCAGGGGACCTGCCTGAATTGTCATGGGGAGTCAGGAAGAGGTGATGGACCGGCAGGTAGGATACTGAATCCCAGCCCGAGAAACTTTACCAACTGCAAGTTCCATAAGAGAAGGAAAGATGGCGAGCTGTTTTGGGTGCTCAAGAATGGTAGTCCGGGGACTGGGATGGTGCCAATGATTCCGGTCACCATTAGCGAGGAGAAGGCTTGGAAAATACTCGCGTATGAACGGAGTTTCTGCAAAGGGTGGAGGAAACGGTAGTGTGGCACTCGCCGAATTCCTAAGGGAATTCCGAACACTACCTCGGCAGGCTGTTGGGGATTTTTCATCACACCCTGCTTAAGTTGACAGGCCGGATTGCCCTTGACTAGACTCAAAACCTCAGGTGGGCATATCGGGTTTTCAGGGGTGGGAGAGGTAAAGAAAGACAATGGCGAAATCACGATCATTAGAGGAAGACAAGGCCGCTCTACGGAAAAAGGTGAAGGAACGGGTGGCAAAGAGTGGGAGCTCCGAAGGTGACAGGGGGGTGAGGCTCCTGCGGAAACGCTTAAAACGGGCCCAGCGAAAGCTCCGCGCTCATGCAGCGAGGATAAGCCGTGCTGGAAGGAAGAAGAGTGCCAGTCCCGCATGAATGAAGAAGTCCTAAGGAATTTGTTGAAGGTTGTACAGACAGGATTAGAGAGGGGAATATTCAATGAGTGATGACTTAAAAAGTTCGGCTGAGGGCACTGAGGCTCAAGAAAATGAGCCTGAAGCCTCCGACGTGACAGAGGAGCTTGTGGATGAAGTTGCAGATTCTCTCATGGAAGGTGTAGAGACCGCATCTGCCGACACTGTTACCGCTGAGGTGGAAGGGGAAGCTGAAGAGGCCGAACAGGAGCTGGAGGAAGAAAAGGTCAAGGATGAAATCGATATCCAAATCGACCTGCTCCAGGAAACCGACTGGGCGGTCCGCCGCGAGGCGATTATCACCCTCGGTGAAATGGCTGATGAGCGATGCGTGGACCCATTGGTTCGGGCGCTTCGTGATGGGGATTGGCAGGTGCGGGAGGCGGCGGTCGAGGCTCTGGCCGAAGTGGGGCCTCCTGCCGTCGAAATGCTCATAACATGGCTCCGTGATTGGGATGCTCGGAAATACGTCATTCGAGCCCTGGGCAAAATCAACGACGAACGGGTCCTGGATCCTCTCGTCTCAGTGCTCCGAAATGATGAGTTTAAGGATGACGCCACCCGTGCCCTGATCGAGCTGGGAAAGCCATCAGTCGAAAAACTTATTATCGCTTTGAGCGATAAAGAGGAATACGTCCGGAAACAGTCGATTATTGCACTGGGCGAAATTAAGGATCCAGCGGCCGTGGACCCCTTGATTGCCATGCTGCAAGATCGGGATTGGTTCTCCAGGCTGACAGCCGCTGCTGCGCTCGAGAAGATTGGTGATCTCCGGGGGCGTGAGGCGATTAAACCGCTTATGAAGGACCCGGACTTAGTGGTCCGAATGCGGGTGGAACGCATCCTTGCTGCCTGGAAGAAACAGCCTGCGAACGCCTGAGCCGACCCTACCTGTCAGCGAGCATCGTATCCAATTTTTTTTGTACTTCCTCGATCGTTTTTGGGGAAATTTGATCTCCTGAAGCTAAAGAATGCTTCATGCCCTGAACCTGCCCGATCAGGCTCTTCAAAAGCGACCCCGTGTCCCTCCCAGAAGCCTTCTTGAGATGAAGAAGGGCTTTGTCTAATTCCCTGGTCGCTTTCTCGTATTGACCATCCAAATATTCGGCCTTGCCTTCGAGGAGCCGCGCCTTGGCTGCAAAGAACTCCCGTTGGGAGAATTCGTGCACTTGGTCTAATCTGAGGGTGCGCTCCGCCACTCTGTCAGATAAGGATTGAATCGTCTGTGTCACTTCACTCATGGGGTGCTGGCCCAGGTAATAACCGGCCCAAAAGACTCCAGAAAGGACAAAACTCCTCCAGATTAATTTCCACATGTTTCACACCCCCTACTGATCCACATGGGTCCCTTTGTCCTAGAAGCCTCCGGTCGTGCCCATCCCTTTTGGGATGAAGGTTGCCATATTTCTAAGAAATTGAAAAGCCCTTTGGACTGAGCCAAACCTTTTCCTCCAATGGATAGAGTCACTGTCCACGATATTCTTTTATGACCACTCATGGAAGGAACAGGTTGGAGAATTGAAGCCACCTCGATTGATTGAGAACCCTTTAACTTGCTTGCTCGAGCGTTCTGCCCGATTCCTCCACCGACGAGCCTGTCACGTAAAACCGCTCGGCATACTCTTTCAGCATCCGGCGCGCACTAAACCGGGGAGCGTTGGTGCGAATGGCGTTTTTGACGATGGTCACCCAACCATGGGGAATCCCGTCTGGATCCCGGGTATAAAAAAGAGGGACCACTTCCTGTTCTAAGATGCGGTAAAGAGCCTCAGCGTCATGGTCGTCTTTGGCCTGGTCATCCAACCCTTCAGGACCAAGGGGCAAGGCCCATCCATTTGCTCCATCATATCCTTCCTTCCACCAGCCATCGAGGACACTCAAGTTCGGGATACCATTCAATGCGGCCTTTTGCCCGCTGGTGCCACTCGCCTCTAATGGAGGACGGGGGTTGTTCAGCCACACATCGACCCCTTGCACCAAGAACTTGGCGACGTGCATGTCGTAATTCTCTAGGAAAGTGATGTGCCCTCCAAACTCAGGATTCTTGGCAAAGTGATAGACCTCTTGGATTAACCGTTGCCCTGGTTCATCGGCAGGGTGGGCTTTGCCGGCAAAAATGAATTGAACCGGCTGCCACCGGTTATGAAGAAGTTTTCGAAGCCGGTCGGGATTGTGAAACAAGAGATTGGCCCGTTTGTAAGTGGCAAACCGACGTCCGAAGCCGATGGTGAGGGCATAGGGCTCCAAAAGGGCGCCGCCTGCTATGACTTGATGGGCTTGGAGTCGGCCTTCCATCCATCCCGATTGAATGCGTTGCCGAACGAAACTGAGCAGCTTCCGCTTCAGATATTGGTGTACCTCCCAGAGTTCCTGGTCGGGAATATCGAGAATGCGATGCCAGAGGGCGGTGTCGTCGGATTCGTTCAACCAGTTTGCCCCCAAATATTTACAGTAAAGGTGAGCCATTTCCGAGGCAATCCACGTGGGGACGTGAATGCCGTTGGTAATGGAATGAATAGGCACTCGTTCCTCCGGGAATTCGGGCCAGAAGCAATGCCACATCCGTCGGGAGACGTGCCCATGTTCCAAGCTGACCCCATTGATGGAGCCTGAGAGCCGGATTGCCAGAGGGGTCATATGGAATTGGTCAGTTGAATCGTTGGGGTGCTTCCCCAGATTGTAAAAGCCCTCGCGGGTCAGACCCATTTGCTCCCAATACCCAGAGAAATGCTGATCGATGAGAGAGACAGGAAAAACATCGTGTCCAGCCGGTACTGGGGTATGGGTCGTAAAGTGGGAACTTTGGCGCACCGCTTCAAGGGCCTCTTCGAATGAGATGCCCTGCTGAACCATCTCTCGAATTCGCTCTAAATTCAGAAAGGCCGCATGGCCTTCGTTGGCATGCCACATGCGGGGGTGGATTTCTAAAGCGCGTAGTACACGAACTCCACCAATCCCAAGCAGAATTTCTTGGGCCAAACGGGTGGTGAGATCTCCGCCGTACAATCGACCGGAGAGGGTGCGATCCGCAGGGGTATTCTCGGGAACGTTCGTATCCAGAAGGAACAGAAGGATCCGTCCGACCCGGATTTGCCAAACCCGGCAGACAATGGGTCGAGCTCCTAATTCAACTTGAATTCGGCATGGGGTTCCCGAAGGAGTAAGTGCCGGTTGAATGGGCGATTCTTCCAGATTGAACGACTCATACACAGCTTCCTGCCATCCATCGGGCCCCACTATTTGGCGAAAATAGGATTGGGAGTACATGAAGCTAACCCCCACCAGAGGAATTCCGAGGTCGCTGGCTTCCTTCAAATGGTCGCCAGCCAGAATGCCCAGGCCTCCGCTGTAAATCGGCACGGAATTGTGGAGGCCAAATTCCGCTGAGAAATAGGCAATTGGGGAATTAACAAGATGGGGATAGTGCCGTCCGAACCAATGGTCGGTTGCGGCTAGGTATTCATCGAAAGCTTTAAGCGCCGCTGTATAGTGCCGCACAAACACAATGTCATTTTCCAACTTGGCCAACCGTTCCGGCTTCACCTCCTGGAGCTGTTTGATGGGGTTGTGCTGGGTGTGACGCCACAGGGTCTGATCGAGGGCTTCAAAAACCTGGCGCGCTTGTGGGGTCCAGCTCCACCACAGGTTGGAAGCCAGATCTTGCAACCGGGCCAGGCTTGGAGATTGAGATAGGTCAGTTTTTAGCAGTGAAGACGGCGAAACGGTCATGGTTACTCCATTCGTCAATTAGTCGGTTAAGACGCTGTTCGGCTTGAATCGAGGGGGTGGATCGGTTAGGCGTGACCGGCGTGTTGCCACTTTTCCCAATCAATGGAGGCAGAGAGGACGGCAAAATGTTCTCCCAAAATTCGGTTAACGCGGTCCATATGCTTCGAGATTTCTTTGATTTGTTCCGGTTTGAGATCGCGACGAAACGCAGGAAAAAGACCCCACCTGGTTTCAACTTCTTCACCAGAAACACGCGCGACGACACTGACCAATTTAATGGATTGGACGGGCGACTTTTGGTGAACCTCGGCAGCAGGCTTTGGGTCCACCGGTGTCGAGTCGTGCTCGGCGGCTGGGGATTCTTCCGGCTTCCCCGCACCCTCAAAGAGTGCGGTCATGGCGGGAATGACCGCACGAGCACAGAGGTCTGCGGAAGAGGCGATGGCCTGACTGTTTGGGGCTCCGGTCTTGGCAGCCACCTGCTGGCCCGCAAAGTGAAAATATCCTTCTTTTTCTTTGCTCTCCTCAGACACCACAAACTTATACCGCTCATAGGTTTGACGACTTTCCGCGACCGCATTACCAATGGACATGATAATTTCCTGACCGTCAATTTCGGAGGAACTCAGAGTTGGGCCTATCAGGGTCTTCAAACGACTACCGACGGCGTCTTCCAGGCTGTCCATAAATTCGGGTTGGCTTTGGATCGGCATATGGAAGGCCGATATCCGGTCGGCCAGATTGAACATAACCTTCAAAAACTCCAGGTAAATTTCCCATTCCTGGGATTGGGTCAGCTTCAGGGCTTGGTTCGGGTCACTCCGTTTGATGAGTGACACAGACTCTCGTGCCACATCCAGCATGGTGTTGGCAAGAGCCTGTAAAATGGAGTCATCTTCTTTTTTCATGTCCATGAGCGACTCGATGGGTGAGGTACCAAAACCAAAGAGAGATTATAACGTAAAGGTTGAGAGCCTGTCCAAATCGCCACCTTTTACGAGGTGAATACCCTTGGCCTTGGCACCATGTTACCCGTAGACAGCCACGTCTGCCAGGCCTTCGTAGCCGAAGCGACTTCGGCGGAGTGGGCTCTAAAGCCGCGGGGTTCCACAAAACTCCTAGGGACCAAATGAGGAACGCCGAGTTAATGGGTCAAGAGAGGGAAAGACCATACCCCCGAGAATGGCTTATTAAAAAATCTCCCTGTCACGGACCAAATGGGAGGCAAAACTCCTTAAAATTGGCTAGATTAAGAAGCCACACGCGCGGTCATTGCAACCGACAATCCCGTGTGTTATACACCGCAGAACCATTCCCCACAGGATGGACTTCCTTCCTTCACGCCTCAATTAAACCCCTTATCTCAAACGAGCATGGAAGGTATTCGGCCCGAGTCCAAAGTGTATGTGCTGAAACGGCCGAGTGGTGAGAATTTCGCCAAACCACTCTCCGTCAATTACGCACAGGAGCTGAACCCCCAGCAGCTTGCCGCCGTCGAGGTGGTGGATGGCCCGGCTCTGGTCATTGCCGGCGCGGGAAGCGGCAAAACTCGAACGTTGGTCTATCGAGTGGCCCGGCTCATTGATTTGGGAGTCGATCCCAGGTCGATCCTGCTTTTGACATTTACCAGGAAATCGGCGCAGGAAATGTTGGGCCGAGTGGGCCTGCTTATCGGGTCACGGAGTGACCAAGTGGCCGGGGGAACCTTTCATTCCGTGGCCAATGCCTTGCTTCGCCGGTATGGTCGAACCATTGGGTTGGAGCCGGGATTCACCATTCTAGACCGCGGGGATGCGGACGATCTGATTCACCTGCTTCGAGCCCAATTGGGGTTCAATGAAACCGGCAGGCGGTTTCCCCGAAAGCGCACAATTGCTGAGATGTTCAGCAAGTGCGCCAATACCCTTCAAGATCTTGAGGATGTTCTGCTCGACCAGTATGCCCACTTTGGCGAATACCTGGGAGAATTAACCAGGCTTCAGGAAGCGTATGACACGGCAAAGCGGGAACGGCAGTTGGTGGATTACGATGACTTGCTCGTCCGCCTTCAGGAGCTCCTGGCTCTGGATGAGCAGGCCAGGCAGGTCATTTCCCAGACCTACCGGTATATTTTGGTGGATGAATACCAGGATACGAACCGTCTCCAGGCGAATTTGGTGCGTAAGCTGGCGGCCACCCATGACAACGTCATGGCGGTTGGTGATGATGCGCAATCCATTTATGCCTTTCGGGGGGCCACCTTTCGAAACATTATGGAGTTTCCCACGCTGTTTCCCGGGACCAGAATTTTAAAATTGGAAGAGAACTACCGAAGTACCCAGCCGATTCTGCAACTGGCCAATGCGATTATCAAAGGGGCTTCGGAGAAATACGACAAGGTCTTGTTCACCCGAAAATTGGACGGCGCTTTGCCGATTCTCGTGCAAGCGGTCGGAGAAAATCTGCAATCGCGATTTATCGCGCAAAAAATTCTGGAGTTACGGGAGGAGGGAGTACCCCTGAATGAGATCGTGGTCCTCTTCCGGTCGAGTTTCCATGCGTTTGACCTCGAAATTGAGCTCTCGCGGTGTGACCTCCCCTTTGTCAAACGGGGTGGGTTTAAATTCATTGAGACGTCGCATATCAAGGATCTGATGGCGCACCTCCGGGTCCTGCATAATCCACTGGATATAATCAGTTGGAATCGTGTGTTGCTCTTAATCGAGGGAGTGGGCCAGAAGAGGGCTCGCGACCTCATCTCGGGAATCCAAAAAAGTGAGCAACCGTTTGACGTGCTTCGAAATGGCTCCGGGCGGTCTTCACACGGATTACGGGCCTTGGCCAACGTACTCGACTCACTCGCCCATTCCGGGACCCACCTGCCCTCGACTCAAATCGCCGAGGTGTTGGAATACTACCTGCCCATTCTGAAGGACCAATACGATGACTACCCCAAACGCATCCGGGACCTGGAGCATCTGACAGTCATGGCTGAACGCTATGGGGATCTGGAAGAGTTTCTGGCGGATTTAGCCCTTGAGCCGCCGAATGAAAGCGTGGCAGACGTGGAAGCACCGGATCGGGATGACGAGCGGCTGATCCTGTCCACCATCCACTCGGCCAAAGGCCTGGAGTGGCGCTGCGTGTTTCTCATCTGGCTTGTGGATGGACGGTTTCCCTCCTCCTATTCCTTCGTTTCGCAGGGGGAACTTGAGGAGGAACGGCGACTGCTCTATGTCGCCGTCACGCGGGCCAAACAGCAGGTCTTCCTGACGTATCCCATTAGCGTCTACGATAGAGCCACCGGGTCGGTGCTCTCAAAACCCTCTCGGTTTCTCGATGATGTCCCATCCTCCCTCATGGAAAACTGGAATTTGGTGGAGGAAGGGGAATCCTATGACTGGGACTAAGACGCGGGCGAAATGGATAGGAGGACTGCTGGCCGGCTGCCTTTTGTTGCTTGCTCCGGAGTGGGCCGTCCAGGCAGCGGAAGACTCGCCCACGCCCCCTGCCCCTATCAACCCTTGGCCTAATCTCGTTCAACAAGCCGACGCGTTAGGGCTGCCTACGGGGTTTCTCAAGGAAATCGATCCCGATTTCGTGAAGGTGGAGTTTGAAGACCTCCATACCTACGCGGCGGAATACCATCCCGAACATCATCGCATGATTCTGAACCTTCGCCTTTCCTTTAACAAAGCCGGCGGAGCCCTTACGGATTTGGAGAAAATGACGCACCATGACCTCAGCCTGCTGTATCACGAACTGCTTCATGCCTATTTGGACTTTCTCTTCTTCGGAGCGGGACCCGACACCCTCACACCGGAAGCCAAGCGGGTCCTGGGCTTGGCAAACGAGCAGCTCCGTTGCCAGTACCGGTTTATCCGCATCAACCCTATCCGGCAAAGGCGAGAGGTCACCGAGCTGCGCTTCTTGTCCAAAGAAGATGCGTGGGAAGTGTTGAACGAAACCTGGGGGGTGTTCGTGGGCTGGGCTGTGTGGACCAAACTGGAGCTGTATCGGACTCCGGAATCAGTCGGCCAGTGGACGGCTCCTCTGATGGATGAATGGGCCCAACGGCTGGCAGCGGCCAATCAGTCAGGAGAGTTGTTAGGGTACTATGAGCCCGATGATCCCGAGGAGAGGAAAGTGGCCCGAAAACGATATGTGGCCCCGTCCCATGGGATCACCCCCGAAGGAGCGAAACTTCTGTTGGAGCTGATTTTGGAGGAACCCCAGGAGTTGGTGAATCGTAGTGGAAAAGTGATTGAGACGACACAAAACACCTCTGCGGAGCCGCTTCCCTGTAATTAAGATGAGAGTGGGCCTTCGCTAGACAAAGTCGACAAATCCATGATAGCGTCGGCCATGCACTATCCAGAATCCTGGATCGAAAAATTCTTGAGGCTTAGCACGGAAAGACAACCGACATTGCGCCTGTAGCTCAGTGGATAGAGCACTGGCCTCCGGAGCCAGGTGCCGCAGGTTCAAATCCTGCCAGGCGCGCCAAATTTACGAAGGGCATTAAATAAGTTCCCCTCCTTTGTAAGGAGGGGTAGGGGAGGTAGAAATCCCCTAAACCGAACACAAAATTGTATTGACCTCGGTGGGCCGTTAGCTCAGCTGGCAGAGCAGCTGACTCTTAATCAGCGGGCCCAGGGTTCGAGTCCCTGACGGCCCACCAACAAAATCAAGCACTTGCGCGCCTCCCCCGGGGGCCCCTCCCGGGGAAAAACCTGTTTTAGACCTGTTTCTGGGAGATGGGCTACAGTCTTTCAACCGTGGTGCCCGCCGTCGAGCAGATCAACCACGTCTACGCGAACAATCTCACCGAGGTCTCACACCTGCCCACGCGGCAGCGCGAACAGGCCATGCGAGGGTTCACGTCTCCAGCACAGGCTCAGCGCTTTCTCACCCTCCACGGGCTGACACAGAATCTGTTTCGCCTCGGGCGCCAACTTCTGCGGGCGGTCAACTATCGGCTCTTACGGAATCAGGCATTCCAAGTTTGGCAGGACGTGGTAGGCGCATGAAGGATGGTATCGGTCATCTACAAATTCGTCCGATATTCTTCTTACAATGTTAACTTGACAATACCAACGAATGAGCTCGATATCTTATTTTTTGAACGACGTTAGTTTGAAAATACCATTCTCGACTACCGCCTGCTTATTAGCAATCATGTCTTGCAGGACTGTTTGAATCTGTCCAGTTCTCTCGCGGTCAAAAAAGACGTACAAGGTCTCGTATTCGTGCTCGCCATTATGTTCCTGAAGGAATTCTATAACCCGCTCCTTCATCCTTTGATTGCTTTCTATTTCCTCTGCTGTAAGTTTTAGCCAGTCACCAAAGGTCTGGGCCATTTCTCGAGTGGCTTTTTGAATTAGTTCGCCAGTCACCATATTGCTGGCTGATAAATCTACTATTGATGCTGTGGATGCCTGAAGCTGCTCGTCTAAATTATCCAAAGTGATTACGACCATACCCTGACCTTCGGCTTTCAACTGTTTAATCTGGTTTTTTGAATTTTCAATCACGGCTTTCAAGTGCTCAATCTCGGTTTTTTGTTTTTCGTTTTCTTCCTGTACCTCTTTCCACCGTTTTTCAGCGATCTCCTTGGTTTGCGTCAGCCAGTCCAATACCTGCGGTGAGCTGAGCCTTTCGAGTAATTTGATCTGGGCATCTTTGGCATCACAGGCCTGTTTGCTCCAATACATTGCCCCTAAAGAGGTAATGACCACACAGGCTACTAAGATTCCTTCAAACATTCTGTGATTTTAGCATGACAAAAGAGAAAAATGTGATGTCTTGGCATGGCCTAGTTTATCCACCATTAAGTTCATCCCAACTGGCCACCTTCCGGGAACAGTTCCCAAAACAGGTTTTGTTCAAGGCATCTGGTAAGAAAACCCATACAATCGTTTGACTTTCCCCTGGTCAAAGCACTGATTCCGTATCAGCTGCTCTCGGGGTATTGTCAACTTAACCGGAGTTTGGCAGATTGGCCTGATGAAAACCATTTATTA
>JACZVJ010000056.1 GCA_022572725.1 Nitrospinota bacterium
CTGGATTTGGCCAGATCTTCCGATCCTTTTCGTTAAATAGGCCCCACTATTCGCCTCAAACGATCGAAAAATCTGACTCAAACCAGCACACCCTCGCGACGATCGCTAATCTCGGACAGGCTCCTAGGCCTTTTGTTTATTTGACACATAAGGGTTTCTCCTGTAGCGTGGGTTATGTCATCGTCGATACGGTCCGACGACGATGACACCAGTAACACTTCGGGCCCCGCGATCGTATCGCGACCAGACCCGGCTCGGAGCGGACTCCCTCCTGATTCTGCCTCCCTCGGTTTTCTGACCCCGTGTACATGCGATCCTCTTAATGTAAGGAATATCTCTATGTCTCAATCTGTACCTTCAGCGTTTGGCTCCCTTGGTGTGTCTGCTCCCCTGTTACGGGACCTGACCAAGGCGGGCTTGATTGAACCGACTCCGATTCAAACGCAGGCCATTCCGGCGGCGCTCCAGGGTCTCGACGTATTGGGTTGTGCGCAAACCGGCACGGGTAAGACCGCGGCCTTCGTCATCCCGATGATCGAACGGCTCGCGGACGCCCCCAAGGGACGGCCCCGTGGGTTGATCCTGGTTCCCACGCGAGAGCTGGCTTTTCAAATTCAGGCGGTCGTGGATCAGCTCGGCCGATCCCAGCGGGTCTTTGCCGCGCCGATTGTGGGCGGGAGTGACATGCAGGCCCAGGTGCGCGGGCTGCGCCAGCGCCCCGATGTACTCGTGGCTACCCCTGGCCGTTTGTTAGACCACATGTGGCAAGGGACCATTCACTTGACGCATCTCCAGATCGTGGTGCTGGACGAAGCGGATCGAATGCTCGATATGGGTTTTGCGCCGCAACTGAATCAAATAATTGATGCTCTGCCGGAACACCGGCAAACTCTTCTGTTTTCTGCCACCCTTCCGGCCAATCTGGACGACCTTGCTCGGATGTCCCTCAAGGATCCCGTGCGGGCCTTGGTGGCTAAGCGGGCGACTCCTGTCGCTGGGGTGACGCACACGCTCCACCACACCACGCCGTCAGACAAAACGTCTCTCCTGCTTTCCCTTCTGAAAGACTCGGGTGAAACCGTCTTGGTCTTTACCCGAACCAAGCATCGTGCGGACCGCTTAGGGGAAACGCTGGAGCGGGTCGGGCATCGCGTCGCGGTTCTGCATGGAGGTCGTCGGCTGTCTCAGCGCCGCACCGCGCTGGAGGGCTTTCGCCGGGGACGGTACCGGGTTTTAGTGGCCACCGACCTTGCGGGTCGCGGTCTGGATGTGGCGAATATTGGCCACGTGATCAACTACGACCTTCCCCACATCCCGGAGGATTATGTGCATCGGATTGGTCGCACGGCTCGGATGAATGCGGTTGGCTCCGCGACGAGTTTTGTGACGGTTGAGGATTCTCGGTCCCTTTTGGCGATTGAGAAGCTCTTGGGGAAGTCCGTTCCTCGTGCAGCAGGGAGCCCTCATCCTCCCCGTCCTCACCCGAACAGCGGGCCGTCCTGGCAGAGGCCGACTACTGGCCATGAGGCCCATCGTCCGGATCGGCCGAGGCGATTCATCACTGGCCGACCCCAAGGAAACTCACGGCCCACCCCGTTTGGCCGTTAACCTTCCACTTCCTCCCTCACCCTGTTCCTCTTCCCTACGGAAGATGGAACAGAGTGACCCCCTCGCTTCTGGCGTGATTACCACGTAAAGGTTCACTCACCTTATAGTTTTTCCTGTCAGGATGAAGTGTGGACGCACGTGGTCGCCGGCCTGGGGTAATGGCTCCAACTGTTTGGCGTCCGAGTAGAAGTAGATTAGGGCAGATACAGGAGAATGGTCCCGCTAGCTTTTTCTGCTGGTTTTGGCCATAAAGCCAGTGAACACCTTGTCCACACTTTTGCTTTTGCAGGATGGACAGAACGGTGAACCGCTCTCCTGTTGCTTCAACGTTCGGGCAAGGAGGAATTCCTTCCCGCACTTCTTGCATTTGAAATCATACATGGGCATTGTTCTTCCCTCCCTTGTGAAAGGTCGAAAAGGTAACTGTGGTTCGTCTGGCGGGTCGATGATGGTCGACGGGGAACGGCATGGGGCATCATGTTCCCCTCCGGGCATCCTGGTCAAGTGCTCTCGCCCTCCCCTAATTCTGTCCATCCTTTGAACTGGCGGAGACCCTGCATTTTGGCCTAGCAGGGTGTTGAAAAACTCAACATTTCCCCAATAAGTGACCTAGAAACAAAAAATTTCTCCATCTCATATGCGAGGCAGGATGTTCAAAAAGGCCCGCTCGCCTGCGCGAAGCCGCTTCGGCGGAGCCAGGTCCAGCAAGGCCGCAGGAAGCGAGGAGGCCGAGGCGTACAAGAGAGTACGTTGAGACCTACGAGCGACGAGAACGCCGCTGGCGGACTTTTTCAACATCCTGCTAGAATTGTTGGGTAAAGGCCAAGAGATTGGGCCTTCGGTGAGACTCCAACAGGCTATACGTTCATTTGTTCGTCCGGAGGGCGTGGCCAGAATTAGCGATTTCTTAACCCCAGCGACGGACAACGTTTCACTGGAATTACCCTGGGGGGTGGCTTTTTCTGCGCCTTCCTAGTGCGGTATGCTTCATTCGATGAAAGTCCACCGAATCTCAACTAGGTTGAAGGATTCATTTCATCAATCCCTTAACACGAAAAAGGAGGGGGCGCCATGAGAACAAGAGATTTTTTTCGGGTAACCCTCATTTCAGGGACACTCATTGGAGGGTGGCTCGGAATGGTACCTGGGGTCGGCAGTGCTGAGCCTGCGTCCGGTGTCCCCCCAAGGGTGGTGGCCGATTACGTCCATGCTGTCATCGAGGCGGACCGGACCTTGTATACCACCCATGTCGTGCAGCGAATGCAGGAAACGGGAATCGTTATTGCGGCTGAAGGTTGGAAGAAGCGTAACGCTCTTCCCCTCCCAGCCCAAATGCTCATGCTCTCCGGTTTAAGCGTTGAGGAGAAGGGGGTTGGCCTTCAGTACCGCCTGGCCAGCCTGCGGCCCATCTATGAGAGAAATGGCCCAACGACAGAGTTCGAGATCAAAGGATTGGAGGCTGTAGAAAAAAACCCCGATACGCCCTACACCGGGATTATCAAACGAGGGGAAAAGCGATTTTTTAAGGCCATTTATGCCGATAAGGCCGTTTCCCCGGCCTGTGTGAATTGCCATAATACCCACATCCTGAGTTCCAA
The DNA here is from genome assembly GCA_022572725.1 of Nitrospinota bacterium. GTDB lineage: Bacteria > Nitrospirota > Nitrospiria > Nitrospirales > UBA8639 > JACZVJ01. The sequence continues at coordinate 3,207 of JACZVJ010000056.1, forward strand.
ACGAGACCGGAAAGTCGGCGATGTCATGGGTGGTATCATTATTTCATTTCCGTTGGATTAATAAGGGCACCACCCGGGTCTGCCGCTCATCCCTTATGGGGAGGGAGAACAATTTTACAATGTGGTCACGGTACTTGTAAGCGGTTACTATTTTGCGACCTCCTCGCCTGAAACTCTCGGCTTCTCTTTTTGTACGCGAGTGTCACGGCTGCCTTTTCCTAGCTGCCCACCTCAATAGATCCAAAGACCCATCTTAAAAATTGGCCACGATTTAGTTTTCGTTTGTCTTCGCGCATCAACCTTTTCCCCGGTGCCATGAAAACCTCATTTTGTGAGGCGCTTCCGGTCAAGGATGTCTGAAGCCTGCTCGCTGGACTCTTTGACCAGAATGCCCATTTTCGAGTGGGAGGGTTCATAGTCAACTGGTAGGTCATGGCTTCTGAGGCGTTCACTCGCGATCTGGCCGATTGAGGCAATCATGATTCTTTTCATAGCCTTTCGAAAGGGTAAGGTTTGGTGGTCCTGGTCCAATACCTGAAAGATATGATCGACCTGAGCGGCATTGGTGATCAAACAGACATCAACCTTGTCGGCGATAATGGACGCCAGCACGTTCCGTAGTGGGCTTACATCTTCGGGAAGGGCCCAGCGGTAGACCGGGACTCTGGTCACGTTGGCTCCTCTCGCCGTCAAGCCCTCCAACAGGTCTTGATTTGAGACACCATATTCCTGGACCCCGATGTTCAGACTACCCAGCCCTTCGGGCCTGTGGGAATCAAGCGTATTGAGCACGTCGTGCCAAGTATTGGGTTCTGGCACAGGGAGTTGCGGCGTGAGCCCTAATTCCCTCAGGGCTGCGATGGGTTTGGGGCCACGAGCGACCAAGGTTGTTTGAGACAGGGCTTTCGTAATAGATTCGAGGGAGAACCGGGTTTTCCACACGTCGACCAAGGTTCGTGTTCCCACCCCGGTTAACAAAATGAGCATGTCCATGTGTCCCGCTATCAGTCGGTCGCCGAACTCCAAAGCCTGGGTATTGTTTTCTAGTGGAATCTCTTGCATGGACGGGGCCACCAGGGGTTGGCCGCTATATCGGGTAATAAGCCGCGTCATTTCCTCAGTCATTCGACTTTCGAACGCCGCGACCGTGAGCCCGTCGAACCCTTTTTTGGGCATGGTTTCTTCGACCTTTACTGTAGAAGGGGGATACGCTTCAGCCCCTGGCCTGGTAAGCAGAGGTCAGGCTGGGGTTGCCCCTCCGACCCTTGAAGGTTAAGATGCTTTTCTCTTTTTATTTCTGAGGCACGAAGTCTTTGTCTCACCAAACGACACTGTCCTAATCATGGGTAATGTAGACCAACCGGTGCGAGTTCAAGGGCTACGCCATTTGGCCTTAAAAGTCACCAATCTTGCCAAATCCCAAGCTTTCTATCAGACCCTCTTCGATATGCAGGTTGTGTGGCAGCCCGATGAGGAAAATCTATACCTCAGTTCGGGGGTGGACAACCTTGCGCTTCACCAGATTCCTGCGAGCGAGGTACAGCAGTACCAACAAGGCCAAGGACAATTTCTCGACCATTTTGGGTTCCTGATGGACTCTCCGGAGAGTGTCGACCAACTCTATCAACGGGTTCAGGAACAAGGGGCTACCATCCTCCATCCACCCAAACGGCACCGGGATGGGAGCTATTCGTTTTACCTCGCTGATCCTGATCATATCACCATCCAGGTGTTATACGAACCCACCGTCAGCGGAATCCAGTGTGAGGCGTAGCTCCCCAAAGTTCTGGGAAAGGCCCCGCAACGTTTCACACGTGGCTGGGCCATTCAAAGGTTGAAGCGAATCCCATTCCGACTATGCCGATTTGGGATCATTTAGATAGTCGCCAGTATATTGGATTGCACCCTTGGGTGTGGATTCAATTGGAAAGCGCGGAGCCGCCTGGGCCGTTCCCGTTTATGGGCGGGGTAGCCCCTGAGGTGGTGGCCAGCCTTCACGAAGTTCACAGTATTCTCCTCAGTTCGGTTGAAACGGCCATCAGCGATGTCTTTGCCCGTCGAGCCTCCTTGGATGATCCCTCCCTCAGAGAGCGATTGGAAGATGCCTATGCCGAAGTGGTCCGGTCGCGACCTCGCCTGCAGGCACATATTACATGTGGGCGCGACTCAGATGGCATCTTTCATTGGGAATTCCCCCAGGACCAATACAAGTCGACCACGATAACCTATGGGGGGTTGCGGATTTTTAATGCCGTCAAACGAGCGGCTGTGCCATTTGGGTTTGACCGCCCGATGGCCCCAATGGTGGGAAGACTTCTGGGATTTTTGGATGGAACCCGAACCGTTTCGGAAGTTCGCACTGTTGCCACGGCCTCCGGCCGTGAGTTGGAGAACCACCTGACAAAGTTCCTGGACCTGCTTTCTACCCATGACTGCTTTGCCATGTCTCCCAAATCATCCATTGGTGCCCACTGGGCGCGTCTGACTCGCGATCGTGATACTGTTCATCTTGGCCATGCGGCCTTATTGTATCGCCAACAGGACAATTTTCTGTGGTTTGATCCCTGGCTCCTGCCGTGGTTCGCAGAATCACCCGTTCCTTCTCTTTGGGCGTCCCTGCTTCCCCGTCCCTCTGCCGTGTTTTTAACGCATGACCACGATGACCATGTGGATCCTCGGACCTTACTGCACCTTCCCAAGGATGTGCCGATCCTTGTGCCCAGTCGAAAGAATCGCCGGGCTCTGTATTACGACTACCTTTCCCTCATGCGGGAACTGGGTTTCACCAGAGTCATCGAACTCGCGCATGGAGAGACCTGGAAGTTTGAGGGGGGTATGGTGGTCTCTGTTCCATTCTACGGGGAAGATCCCTGTGATTTGTGCCTGCCCCGAAACTGCTATCTGATTGTGGACCGGGGCCACAATACCTTGGTCCATGTCGACAGTGGCCCGACCAACGATGGACGGTCTGCCTTAAAGGAGGGTGTCATGGCCGCGCTGGTGGATCGGCATGGGCCCATCAGTACCATCTTTGCTTCTCAACAGCAGCTCAAAGAAATTCGCACCTATGCGGCTCATGCCAGTCTTTCACACCCCGGGCAGTGGCTAGAGGTGGGCGAGAATGGCTATTTGACCAACCACTATCATTCGGAGTTGGCTGCGCAGGCCAAAGCCAGGCTTTTCTTTTCGTATGCGACCGGTGGGGCTGATTGGTACCCGGATCATCTCTCTTTTATGTTTAGTCAGCGGAATCCGGCCCGAACGGCTCTCCTGACTGCCCATTGGGACCCACCGGAATCTCTCCAGGAGGCCTTAGCGCCTTATGGGTGTTCCTATCATTATGGACAGGCGCTGGACATCGTGCGGGTAAATGCTAATGGGCGAGTTGAGGTGATTCCAGGCATGGAAGACTTGAGCCCCCTGAATTTGTATCAACTGGACCAGGCCCTGCCAGATTTTCTTAAAGGGCCTTCCTCTTTGAGGTAAACCCTTCCTTTCTCTCCGTGGTCTCCCCTTCCCAATTCTTGCTCAAAGGCCTTCATTGTGATAGTTGTGATAGGAGTACCAAGTCCTTGATGAAACCATTGAGGCCCCACCCTATTTTGGTTGTTTAGTCCCTATGATGGAACTGGAAGAAGAATCCCCACACCCGGAGTGGGTCACCGTGGTTGGGTTAAAAATCCGGGATCAGGGAGAGATCAAGAAGGCCCGTGCGGATGGTCTGGTCCTGAAAACTGGAGACCACGTGATGCTTGAATTGGAAGGCGAGTTAACCTTTGGCACGGTGTGGACCCCGCCCCAACCACAACCGTTTATTCCCCCCATGCGGGCGATGAGGAGTGTCTTGCGGAAGGCCACCGAGCCGGAGGAGGCTGCCATTGCCCACCAACAAAAGTTGGCTCATGACGGAATGGACTTTTGCCGGGAACGAGTATCGGCCTTGGGCCTTCACATGAAACTCGTGGAAGTGTTTGGGTCCTTTCAGCGGAGAGTGTTGACCTTCAACTACACGGCGGAGTCTCGTGTAGACTTTCGCCAACTGGTTAAAGACCTGGCCCGTCATTTCAGTTGTCGAATTGAAATGCAGCAAATTTCAACCCGCGAGGAGGCCCAGCGGTTGAGCGGGGTGGATACCTGTGGTCTCGTCCTCTGTTGTGCAAATTTCCTCACAGACTTTAAGCCGATTAACTTGAAGCTATCCCGAAGCGAATGGGTTTGGTCGAATGACAGCCACCGAATCGGTGTGTGTGGACGGCTCAAGTGTTGCCTGCTGTTTGAGCAAGATGAGTGGTATTCCCCACCACAAGAGTTAATACAACTTACCCGTTCCTCCTAAGTAACTTCAAGTTACTTGCCGTCGTCCGGGCGCATAGCGCCATAGGGCGCTAACTATTGAGTGAGGCAGTCCCTTCCTTCGCCCTTCCATAATTAAATTATGAGGAAATCAGGGATGCCACTCGCCCATAATCTGGACCGAGTGGTACTCGGGACAAGGCCCTGGGATTAACTGCAGGGGACGCATGTCATGGGGATGGGTCCTATCAATTTCATGTCGAGCCTACGGTACTAACCTGGTCGCTCTTGGTAAGGTTGCAGGGGTGAAGGGGCAAAGATATAATCGTGAGTTCGACATTCATCTTTCTGATGGGTGAATCCGTGAGCTCAAATCCCCGCTTCATTATCTACGCCCACAATGCCACCTATGATAAACTCCACCAGGTGGCCACCCTGGGCCTGACAGCGGCAGCCATGGGGAAGGATGTCACGGTGATTCTGTTATTTTGGACCATTAAAAAACTGGCCGAGGGGAAAATTAACGTCGTGGATTTCCCCCCTGAGTACCAAGCCTATCATGACGAGGTCACTCGACTCCTCACCGAACGCAAAGTCCCCCAGATCTCCGAGATGTTTGAAGAAGCTCGCAAGGTCGGGCAATTTCGGCTCGTGGCTTGCAGCGCCGGCCTTGAATATATGGGCGTTGATGCTGAGTCAGTGGCTCAACAGGTTGATGAGGTTATGGGTCTCCCTGCCATCCTATCCCTGGCAGCAGGGGCGGAGACCACTCTCTTCATTTAGTACTTCCCTGTCCCTCCTCCTTAAGTCTGGTTCAATTTCAACATCTACTGCTCGATTGGGTTTTCCTACCGGGAAGTTCGGACCCCTACTCGCTGGCAAAACCGCTGGACAGGGCAGAGACTGCAGTAGGGTGAGACGGGCTTGCAAAGGTTCTGGCCAAAAGGCACCAGCCAGTCATTGAAGGTAATCCAGTACCGGCGAGGAAGCTTTTGACGCAAAACCTGTTCGGTTTGCTCCGGATTTTTCGTCCTGATATACCCCCATCGGTTACAAATCCGATGGACATGGACATCCACACAAATTCCAGATTTTTGGAACCCGACCGTGACGACAAGATTAGCCGTCTTTCGCCCCACTCCTTTGAGCGTCAAGAGGTCTTCAATCGTGTCTGGGACCCGTCCATGAAATTCACTCAGAAGTTTTTGGCTAATAAGGCGGATATGTTTGGCCTTATTTCTATAAAAGCCGACAGGATAGATGGCCTGCTCTAGACGGTGGAGTGGAAGCTTCAGCATGGCGGTAGGATCACGGGCTAGAGCAAACAATCGTTGGCTTGCCGCTGCAGTTGTTTGGTCCTTAGTTCGAAGACTCAGGACACAGGCAATGAGAATTTGAAAGGGATCTTGAGACTCTTTTGCCACCGCCCCGACGATAGGCTCCTCCCACTTCCGGCATTCGCGCTTGACCAGGCGTAGGACGGCATGGATCTCCGCATCACGCATACGAATTCCAGGTGTAGGGGAAAAGGGGAGAGTTCAAAAAACGATTGGTAAGGATGGGGCCTGGGAGTAAGGGATTTATCGATAGGTTCGCTTGGTGAGCCACTTTTGCCGGCGTCTTGCTGCCTCGCGTTCTTTGGCTTTCTTCTTAACGCTGGGCTTTTGATAGAAACGGCGCGCCTTTAATTCACGAAACAGTCCATCGGCTGCGAGTTTTTTCTTGGCAACCCGCAATGCTTTTTCAAGGTTGTTGTTGACGACCTTAATTTCCATTCCTAACCAACATTCCTTATATATAAATGTATAAATACCCCTAATCCTACGTAGGGATTCAATTTATCATACTTCCGTTTGAGGAACAAGATTCAGCTTTTTACTAGGTCTTTAGACCTATTATCGTAAATTTATTCATTATTTTCAATATGTTATGTTATTTTACCTCCTTTCAACCTTGGTGTGGGACGAGGAAATTCTGCGGTTGACTGTTAGGGTATTTGGCGGTTTTGGAGGAAGAAAATAAAGGTTTGGTGGGTTCGACTAGGTTGCTTTCAAGGCCGCAATCATTTCCAGGACCATCTTTTTCCCGTCACCGAAGAGCATCAAGGTATTGTCGAGGGCAAAAAGCGGATTTGGAATTCCAGCGAATCCGGGACTGAGGCTTCGTTTAATAATAACAACGGTTTTGGCCTTGTCGACATCGATGATGGGCATACCGGCAATTGGACAGGAAGGATCTGTTCGTGCCAGGGGATTCACCACATCGTTGGCTCCTATCACCAGAGCCACGTCGACCTGGTCGATGGAAGGGTTAATCTCCTCCATACTTTTCAGTGATTCGTAGGGCACATCTGCCTCCGCGAGGAGCACGTTCATGTGCCCGGGCATTCGTCCAGCCACAGGGTGAATAGCGTATTCGACTTGAATCCCACGCTCGCCCAAGATGGCGGCCAGATTCGCTACAGAGTGTTGGGCTTGAGAGATTGCCATTCCGTACCCTGGCACAATAGCCACTCGCCGTGCTGCATCGAATAGCATGGCCACTTCTTCTGGGCTAGCGGATTTGACCCGCCCCGTGTACACCTCGTCGGCTGTGGCGAATTCTCCAGTCGGCTCCATAACTCCGAAAAGGACATTGGTCAGGGACCGGTTCATCGCCTTGCACATAATTCGAGTCAAAATGAACCCGGCCGCTCCCACCAGAGAACCCGTGATGATAAGGACGTTGTTGGAAAGAACAAATCCCGTTGAGGCCGCAGCCAACCCCGAGTAGGAGTTTAAGAGAGCCACGACCACAGGCATATCGGCTCCACCGATTGGGATCACGAGCGAAACCCCTAAAGCCGAAGCAATAACCACCAGGGCCAAATAGAGAAAAATATTAGAAGGATTGAGAACGAGCGCCACGCTGAGGGCCAGGGTGAAAATCCCTAGTGCCGCATTCAGGGCTCGTTGGCCGGTGAAAAGGATCGCGTTTTCGTGAATAAGCCCTTGGAGCTTTCCAAAAGCAACCAAGCTTCCCCAAAAGGTGACCGATCCGATGAGACCCGAAGCGGCGGCGGCAATCGTCATCTGGACAAAAGGGTCCTGATGTGGGAGCGTACTTTCGATGAGAGCCGCCCCAGCCACTAACGCGGAGGCCGCCCCTCCAAAACCATTGAACAATGCCACCAACTGGGGCATGGCGGTCATTTTAATTTTTATGGCCAGAACGACCCCAATTGCCGCCCCCACAACCACACCTGCCAGAATGACCTCGAAACTCACGATATTCTGGTTGGTTAAGGTAATAAAGACAGCCAAGAACATCCCGCAGGCTCCAAGGAGGTTGCCCCTCACCGCAGTGCGGGGATGGGTCAGGCCCTTTAACCCCAAGATGAAAAGGACTGCCGCTATGAGGTAGCCAATGTTAATCAGAAACTCAGTCATGATTTAGGATTTTCTCTTAAACATCACGAGCATGCGGTTCGTAACCAGGAAGCCACCGACCACATTGACGGTTGCGAACACGACCGCGAGGAAGCCCAAGATCGTGGTGACCAAGACCTGCTGGGAGCCTGCCGAGAGGATGGCCCCGACCAACGTAATCCCCGAAATGGCGTTTGACCCGGACATGAGGGGAGTATGGAGGGTAGGGGGGATCTTCGTGATAATTTCAAACCCGACGAATATGGCCAGGACGAAAATGGTGATCCCCGAAATAAGCAAATCCATGGTGTTAAGCGTCCTCTGGGCGTCTACCGGCTAATGGACCGAGGATTTCTCGAATTCTCGCATTCACAATGGCTCCACCCTGAGTCAGGAGAGTGTCTCTGGTGATTTCGTCCTTCATGTCGATTTTTAGTTCGCCATTTGGGGCAAGATGAAGAAGAAAGGCCGAAATGTTTTTCGCGTACATTTGACTGGCATGGTACGGGACGGTACCGGCCAAATTTTCCGGACCATTGATGGTTACCCCGTGGGCGACGATTGCTTGGTTCACCTTGGTTAATTCGCAGTTCCCTCCCCGATCAGCCGCCAGGTCCACAATCACAGATCCCGGATTCATCTTGGCCACCATCTCGGTCGTAATGAGCACGGGAGCTTTTTTGCCGGGAACGGAGGCAGTGGAAATCACCACGTCGCTGGATGCCACCACTTTGGCCAACAATTCGCGTTGTTGGCGATAAAAATCTTCGTCCTGACTCTTGGCATAGCCGCTTGTATCCTCCACATTTACCGTTTTGAGGGGAAGGTCTACGAATTTGGCTCCTAGACTGAGGACTTGTTCTTTGACCGTCGGCCGCAAGTCATAGGCTTGCACAGCAGCCCCCAAACGCCGTGCCACCGAGATGGCTTGGAGCCCTGCCACTCCGGCTCCAATGACCAACACTTTGGCCGGAGTCACGGTGCCTGCTGCTGTCATCAACATGGGGAACATCCTGGGCAGGGACTCTGCTGCAAGGATGACAGCTTTGTAGCCAGCAATGGTCCCCATGGAGGACAGGACATCCATGCTTTGCGCACGGGTGATCCGTGGCATGAGTTCCATAGCAAAGGCGGTCACCTTGCGGCTGTTCAGATCACGAATGGAATGGGGATGTGAGAGTGCTTCCGCCATTCCAATCACCAGTTGGCCGGGTTTGTAGAGAGGGAGATCTGTTTTTCCTTGTTCGGGGTTGGCCCCGAGCAAACGGATTTGGGCCAGAATCTGAGATGATTCGAAGACCTCGATTCTCGAGGCGGCGATTTTGGCGCCCTTGTCGGTATAGGCGGAATCGGGATACCCAGCCTCGGCGCCCGCATGGCTTTCAACCAATACTTCCATCCCTGCTTTGGCCAACGCCGGAATGGCAGCGGGAATCAAGGCAACCCGCTTTTCGCCGGGGTACGTTTCTTTGGGAACGCCAATAATCATGTCTACGCGGGTGCTTTAGGATATGAAGCGGTCGCCAATTCGTTCAGGGGGAAGCGTCTGGATGCCGGGATCGTTTCAGTCGTTTGGGGGTGAATCGAACCCCGATACCATAAGTGTTTATAGAGAATCAATGGGTTTTGTGTGTGAATCATGGAATTAAAGAGAAGATTGGGGTGGGGAGTACAGGGTATTCACGATTTCGCGTATCTGAAATAACATGGTGGTCTTTCGGGTATAGCAGGCGTGGCCGAATAAATGATCACTGGGTGAAGAGTCCCCCGCATCCTGGTAGTCGACCAAAAGGCAATAGCCGTCGTTGGGGCACCGAGTTGCCCTTCGGACGCATTCCAGCCATCGTTCGAATCCGTCATAGGGCTCCAGGAATTCTCGCAAGGCGTGATTGACGTCCTGCTCTATGGAAGAGGTTGGAAGGGCATCGGTTCCTGCCACGGCCAGTTGCTGGACATAGTCCCCCCCTGTGGCCGTGGGAACCTCCCAAGCGACTTGGGGCAGCTCCATTTTTGCCAGCCACCGCTTTCCGTCATTCCGAATAGGGCGGTGATTGACAAAATGAAGCAATTTCCCGATCCCTGAGGTATCCCATCCATAGCGAACCGGTGTTCCCAGCGTGACAATGTCCAGGGCAGGACTTTTTTGAGATTCCTCGGTGGATAAAAATTGATCAAGGTCCTGAAGAAAGGAAAAGGACACTGAGGCGGGGTTAGTCTGCTCGTAATACTCAGCTAACGTATTAAAAATCATCAGCCGAACCGTTGACTCCCCGGGGACGATGAGGTTGGACAGTAAAGCCAGGACCTGACCGGCATGCCCATGAGCTACGACGAGCACGCGATGGCCGGAATCCAAGGAAAGGGTCTTTTTCAAAGCCTGGAGTTCATGGAACAAGGCCAAGGCCGCTTCCATGCGACCTAAATGGTGGTGAACGGAAGACCAGAGATAACGGGAACAGGTGAGTGGGAGTGAGCCCGATCGAGTCAATGTCTCACGTAAGGTCTCGATATATTCACCAGAGAAATTCCCGATTTCACCTGCGTGAGCGTCAAGCTGTACTTTGGTCAGCTCGTCATTCGTGTAAGGTGGAGAAAATCCCTGGCCCTCCAAGGGTTGAAGGTGTGGGCCGGAGCGAAGGGCTCCCAGGAGAGTTTCTAAGCCTGGTATCCCTCGAGAGTAGCCGCGTTTCAATCCTCCGGCTTCATCCAGCCGGGCTGATCCAAACAGATCCGAGCCAAAGTAACACCCATAAACCAGGAGAATGGCTCGGACCCCTTCCCGCATGAGGGTTTCACCTGCGAGGGCTAGTTCCTCTTTCCAAGCCGGCGAGTGTGGAACAGCCCCAGGCTCAAGTGTGCGATAGTCGACACGCTCGGCTGGGTCTGACCGAGAATATTTGGAGTGTTCGAAGTTATTCTCCTTTGGCATGTCACCCTATCCTTGTCATGTCAGCGGAAATCCGAACCTGCTTCCCTCATACCCTGAAATGGGATGAGGGTGCAATGGGGAGGGCAAAGGAAGAGGCCCCTGGTTCGACAAAATGAGCCATGGCTCAAAGCCTCTATTTCAGGCAGTTGACCCTGAAAAAAACCACATGGTAAGGTGCCCTTGACGATTTTGGGGGTTTTTCTCATTAGTTTTATTGGGTATTCGTTCCACCTCACATTCATTTTATTTAAGCATCGTCATTCAATTTATGGGAACGGTTTTTAACGAACTCCTCTCCAAAAGGGTTCTTGCCGGTGTCCTGGCATGGATAGTATTTGGCATAAGCCTGGGGAATCCTTCACCCGCCTCGAGTGCCACTCAGGCTGAATATGTCCTCCTCATTGTCCTAGAAGGGGTGGGGGCCCAAGCTGTTCACTCTGGATTCATGCCTGTGCTCAATCGATTGGGAACCGAAGGGGCTGTCACCTGGGCGGCCAAATCGGTTTCTCCTCCCCTCACGGTGCCTTCCATGGCTTCACTCCTAACCGGAATCTCGGTGGACAAGCACAGGATTGATGAAGAATGGGAGACCTATGATTTTTCTCGCTCCTTTCTCCGGGCACCTACTCTGTTTGATTACATGGATCTGGCAGGCGGACTTGATACTGCCGTATTTTTTATGGACGAACGCTTTTTCCAGCTCACTCGTCCGGAAATCTACGTCGATGCCCAAATGTGCGGAAGAGCGAGGCCGGATTGCAATCCCAGCACGCTGGTGATTTACATAAGGGACTATCTTAAAAAAGTCATCAGTGAGGGAGGCCATGGGTTCCATCTGTTTACCGTGCCTAGCCTGCTCTTGGCTCACTTGCCGGCTGCCTCACACGCAGGCACCAAACGGGGTTGGGACTCGACGGCATACCAGGAAGCTTTGCGTGCTGTTGATACGGCCATTGGGGAAATTATTCAAATCTACAGAGAATTCAAGGTCCTGGACCAGACCATGGTCATTGTCACCGGGCTTAACAGCGGGACATATGACCAGCCTCAAGAAAACGGTGTCCCCGGTACACCTCAAGAGGCCCAGGGTCGGGTCCTGTGGCTGGCTTGGGGAGCAAACGTTCAACCTAGACATCAGATCAAGCATGGTGTGTCGATTATGGACACGGGGGCCACGGTCATGGAGGCACTGGGGTTGGAAACCCATACTGAATGGGAAAGCCATGCGTTACATGAAATTTTTCAAACGGTTCCTAAGCGAAGAACGACGGGAAACGGGTAGGCACAGGATCGACTGGCCGGTGCGAGGAGTCATCCTGGTTTTTCTTATGAACCCTGTCACACCCCTTGTGTTTTTTGGAGTTGAGCAAGCTTGGCCAGCTGAGCCTGTCAACCCGTTAACTCGAGAATACACGATCATGGTTGACCCGACCGGTCTTGAACCTCCAACCCGGTGGCATGTGCCGGGGGTGACGCCGCTGATCTGGACGGGTGATCCGGCCAGCACCGAGGCGTATCGCACCACCGAACCTCGAGCGTTCAAGCTCAAGCCTGGAGAGTATCGATTTGGTACTTTTACGTTCGACTTTGCCTTTCGAGTGACCTTGGATGGCCTGTTAGAATTTTCCCCTGCCCTTTCCCAGTGCGTAGAAGGGAGAGGAAAGAATACACTCACTGTCCGATGCAGCCACACCCAACCCTATAAGCAGGAACCTGAGTATTACGATTAGTTTTCCTTTGAGGTATCCCTATGTCCCAGACTGTCCATGATTGGCTGGAAGCTTTAGAGGATGTTGATGATGCCACCCGGGAGGAAGCCGCCCAGGCTTTGGCCGAACTTGGAGATCCTAGGTCGCTGGATGCGCTCTTGACGGCCATTGAAGATGATTATTGGTCCGTACAGGTCCATGTCGGTTGGGCCCTGGCCAAGATTGGGGGGGCAAAGGCCATAGAGGGTCTTATCACCTTATTCAACAATAACATGACGGAAGTTCAGGCCGGAGCCGTGTCGGCCATGGTCACAATGGGTACCACGCCAGTTCCCCGACTTATTGCGTGTTTAAAAGATGAGCGCTGGCGTGTGAGAGAGCAAGCGGCCAAGTCCCTCGGCTCCATTAAAGACCCTGCCGCTGTTGCTGCTCTTATTATCGTCTGCCGGGACCGGGATGGGGCGGTGAAAAGCGCAGCCGCTGAGGCAATGGGGAAAATTGGAGATCCCAAGGGCATTCCCGCGTTAATCAAGCTCTTTAAAGATACCTCAAAAATTGCCCGGGAGACGGCTGGAACGGCGTTAGTGACCATTGGGGAACCCTCTATTCCGGCCTTGCTGGAAACATTAAAAGACCCCCACTTTGTCGTACGCTGCCATGGAGTGCGGGCTCTTGGTGGGATGACCACCGACTATCAAATCGGACGGGCTTGGACGAGCGATTCCCGGGTTGTTGATGCCCTAATTCAGGCGCTCAAAGATGAGGATCGGGCAGTACGGGAGGATGCAACTATTGCCCTGGGAATTATTGGTGACCCGCTGGCCGTGGATGGATTAATGGAAGCCATGAAAGACGGTGCGGTCAAGCGCCACGCCATTGACTCCCTGGGAATGATCGGTGATGCGCGAGCATTTCCCGCTGTCCTGGATGCGCTCAAGGGGAAAGGAATTCAGCAAAAGGGCACCCCAACTCCCGGGTGCATCATCAGTGAAGACCAGTTGATTAAGGAAGCTGCGGCCACAGCCTTAGGTCACTTCCGAAACCCCAAAGTGATCCCCGACCTGATCTTACTCCTAAAAGACATCGTGTTGCGGGAGTATGCGGCTTCCTCACTGGTTTTGATTGGGGATTCAGCCATCGAGCCGATGGTGGCGTTTTTTCATGACCCCGACGCCTCAAAGGTGGAAAAAGAGAGCGAGCGGGTGATGGCCTTTGCCTCCGCCCGATTGAGTGCATCGAGCGCCCTTAAGAAAACCGTGTCGGAAACCTTAGAAAAACTAGGATGGGAGCCACCAAAGGAGGAAGAATCAGAGGAGGGGAAGCAAGTGGAATATACTAATACGGATACTCTGAGCAAGTGGAAGGGGAAGGAACTGGATTATACTGATACGGATAAGGTGCTTGGATTAGAAGGTCGATTTGGTCCTTCCGGAGACTTTGCCAGGCCAGCCAAGCCACCACGTATAGAGCGTTAGCTGACGCTCCCCACCACGTGCCAGGCTCTTTCCCTGCTTAGAAGAATAGTAACGAGTAAAAAGTGAGGGAGTCAGGAGTAAAAGACCGGGAGTCCTTTCCTGCTCCTCACTCCTCACTGAAACTACCGGCACAGAAGAGGGACAGTCCCTGATCAGGACAGTCCCCGCCGGAGCCAGTCCCCATTTTCATGATGCAAACAGGGAACCAGGTTCAGGTTTTCTGAAAATGGAGAATCCCCCATGTTAAATGCCCAGCCAACCCTCCATCAATCCAATGTTGGAGTCCGGTCTTCATCCGCTGGATATACTCCTCACTGCATACTCGCGTGAGTGTCCAGTGGTTCTCTTCCACTTCCTTGAGCACCCGAGAGTAGTGTTTGCTCAACTGGTTCGAGTAATCCACGATCTGAACCTCTTTGAATCCCAGCCCCAAGAGAATTTCTTTGTAGTATTGGATTGACCCGAGAGAGTCGAGGTGAATCCTGTTGAAAATGGGTTGTAAGACCTCGAGGGGACAGGTTTCACTTTGCATGGGATCCGTAAAAATCAACTGTCCGCCCTTGGCCAGAACACGGTGCACTTCCTCGAAGACTTTCTTTCGGTTACCACTGTGCAAAATGGCATCCTGGGACCACACCACATCCACCGACTCATCCGGAAGGGGAATGGCTTCAAAACTTCCATCCACCACGTTGATGGATAACGTGAATCCCTGAGATCGGTTGAGCTCCCGGTTTCGTGGGTTTTGTACTTCGCTCAGGTTGAGGCATCCCACCTGGCACCCATAAGCCTGGACCAAGTACCGGGCAGACCCGCCGTACCCCGATCCAATATCAAGAAGTCATGTTTTGGAGTCCAAACCGATAATCAAGGAGGCCATTTTTTCCACTGTCCGCCGGCTGGAATCAAAAATGGTATCCGTCTCGTTTTCATACAATCCGATATGGATGTCTTCTCCCCCCCAAATGGTCGCATAAAATCGGTCCGCATCGGTGCTATTGTAATAGGTTCGCGCGGTCTCCACGGTCTCAGAGTAATTCAGCGCCACCGGGGCTTATAAGGTCGTTCCTCATTGGTATAGAGTTTTTCAGCGAGGTGAATGAAAAAGTCGGGGTCCTGCACCCGATGGGTTTCTTGAAAGTCGGCATAGGTCTTGATTTGCTGGAACCCTACCTCATGCATCAGCCTTCTGACGTAATCTTTCCAAAGGGGGAACATGGTGAGATGATATTCTGAATTGTCCGGGAACTGGTAGCAGAACCGGGCCAGGCCTTCATCGACATATTCCGGCTCTGCGCTGACGTTGTCCCCACAGTAGTAATAAATATGTAATTATCCCCTCTGGGCAAGTACAAATTAAGGCACTGGTCAAGCGTAACTTGGGCAATCACAGTTCTCGTATCCTTCACCATTGACGAAAGTATGGAACTTGTGCCCAATTTCGCACTCATGGTGATAAATAAGAATTCCTGAGGGCCGTTTCCACTTCCCTTCCTTTTTGTCAACAACCTCTTCCAATCCACATTCGCGGCCTGATACTGGGATTAGACACTTCATGGTCTGTCCTTCACTTTTTAGGGTTGGGAACTACAGGGGAAGCTTCGGAGTATCCGATATAGGTTCGCATATTTTAAAGCCCACCTCTGGAATCCATTTCTGAAAATCGTGGCTATTATAAGTATGAAATTCGACCACTCGCTGGTTGAGAGCTGTGCTGAGGTGTATGGCATCCATAGGCTTTAATTTCCAACCTTGAGTTAACCCATAGCGCATTAAGCCTCTTGCCCCATTTCCAATTTCTGGGAAAACCTCCACTAACTTAATTGGGGAATTTGTGCCCCAAAGGCGGCTAATTTTCTCCTCAGTTTCTTTATCCAGCACCTTCCCATCTATTTCAGCCTTCCCAAAAGCCACTTCCACAATACTTATCGTAGATGTAATTATCTGAATATCTTTACCGCTTTTTTCTAGAAAGGCATCAAGGTGAGCCAAGCGGTCTGTCATGCCATTCACATAAGAAAGGAAGACATCAGCATCCCAATAAATAAGCCGATCTCCTTCAGGCATCACGAAGTCTTCGTATGGCAGATTCAGGAGATAAATCAGTTAAGGGTGGCGCACATGCCCTAGCATCACGATAGGTCCCCAAAACTTCTGGTTTTACCACGACCTCACTGACTTGCCTAATACTAAGCGGTCGCCCACTAAGTGGATCTCTGGTCACCCATCCAGCTACGTCAGCAAGCTTTCCCCACACATCCCGCATAATTCCTTCATATCCCTCTTGGAGGTAACAAGAAACTGCCTTGTCGTTTAATAAATCATACAGAGTAAATCGAAGTCCTCCTCGACTTGTTAGTGTTTGAACCCTTCCCTCAATAGAACCCAAGGCCGACGTAGGATGACCAAGAACAATAGGTTCCTTAGACGTGGTAGCTTTATACATCATCTCTTTTTCCAATGAGGGAGACCGGATTATTATCTCTCGTTCAGCCGTTTCAAATGTTATAGATTCAATCCTGCCATCAATAATTCGTCTAAGACCATTTGCCGCCGTTTGCACAGCAGATGAGTATGGCACGGGGCGATTATTTTCTAAGGCAGTTCCAACATCGGCATAGGCACGCACAATTCTCTCCACACGCTCGCTTTCTCCAAGTCCTTTCGCTTTGGCAA
>JACZVJ010000149.1 GCA_022572725.1 Nitrospinota bacterium
GGGTTTGGGGGGGATGGACATCAGCGCGGGCCCTTCCTTTGAAAATCTGCCCTATCACGAGGCCGTCGACCAATATTGTCGCCACCTCATTGAGCGAGCGCTTCACCGAGCCAATGGGAACCAGACCAAAGCCGCCGAGGACCTCAAGCTTCAACGCACCTATTTCGCCCGTCTTGTGAAGCAGAAAAACCTAGACTATAAGCCGACTGGCGGTTAACCTGCAGAGGCGCTGTCTTTCACCCACTTCCGGGCTGCGCCCATAAAACCTGCATTGTCTTTCCTCCCTCGGCCAAATGGCCTCCATGAAGTAAACTCATTCTCGTTGTAATCCCCTCCTTTACCGACATCGCCAGACATCAGATCAACCCTCGACGGTTTTACAAATTTCTCTATTCAGTTTCAGATGCTGTTCAAGATAGGCTTCGCGAAGTTCCTCGTGCCTGGTTTCTACGAAGAGGACCTGCTCTTTGATGAGTTTCTCTCGGGTGGTCATTTTTTTCCGGAGTCGGTTCAAGTGGCCAGTGACCCAGCAGGCCACGGCTGGGAAAAGTGCCAACACTAAAGCTTCCGCCAACGGGAAATCGGGGTGGGCCCCACGAAGGTAGCCGAAGGTCGCGCTGCCCGTCACCAGAGCCGCTACCGGCCAGAACAGATGATCGCGAAGGGTCTGGGGTGGCCAGCGGAATTCCCATTCGCAGAATTCGTCCCCATTGGCAATGCACTGGAGGTCTTGGATCGTGGCGAACTCAAGATGATGGATTTGGTCCGGCACAGCAGCCAGCCCGGCCTTCGCGGAGTCGCAAATCAATTCAGCACATCGTTTTCGATAGGGCCCAAATTGCCGAAAGACCTGGTCCGTAAACTTCATGCGGAGAACGGCAGAACTATTCGTGACCAACCCGACACTGAAACGGATTGATCCCTTGGCGAACTTTTCCCCAAAGTGAGGGAACATTTTGTAAATCTGAGGAACCGGGAAAGGACGGCCTAGGGTCTGGGTAATTGGGGAAATGAATTTATTCTTTCCCATGTGGAATTGAAATTGGGGGTCTTTGGATAGAGCGGTGGAAAATTCTGCCAAGTAACAGACGAACTCATAGGAATAGCTATTCCACACATTTTTCAGGAAAGAAGGGGAAACATGATAAGTGGAGTCCTGAGTGCGTGTATTCAATAGCTGGCATAGCTCTTTCACTGCCCGTTCGCCAGCTTCCTTCCCCTGGGCTTGCCCCACGACCTCTTCCAAGTAGTTAACGTTTGCCCGGACGGTCACGCCACTCACATCCCGAATTTTCTCTCCGTTCGGGTTCACTCCAAACGGTCGGAACTCCATAAAGTCCCTTTCCAGAATCGAATGGGTTTTTGCCAGGAGGTCTGTCATAAACCGTAAAGGTGGGTGTGTGCAGGAATTGATACCCTGGGTGGTATGGCAAGGCCTTTGTCAGTGCCGGTCATAGTTTCCCGGGTCGAGGAGGAGGTAGTGAATACAAAAAGGCAGGTTTTTAAAACGTTACTTATTCCCCGTGGCGATGTTGAATGATGAGTTGGAGGGGTTTGCCAATGAGGTCCTCTCAAGGGCATGCAAATAGGTCTTGGGGTACCCTATTCATGAGAGAATGACGCCCACCCTGTCCGGCCAACACCAAAACCTTATGGGAGACTTCCACCGCCATATGGAGTCGTTGGCCGATGGAGATCAGGGTCAGGAGGGGGTGACCCCGCATGAGTCACCAAGCCCTTTCCACCAATCGCTCGATCAATCGTGGCCTTTAGCTTTTCACGGTTGAAGGGTTTGGTCAAATAGGCGAAAGCCCCCCGTAGGTTATGGGGGTCAATCTTCAGATCAGAGGCGTTGTAGACGGTAAGGAGAATGACTGGGAGCTGTGGGTCACGCTTGACCATCCTGTGAAGAACGTCCATACCATTGAGGTCAGGTAATCCCACATCCAAAAGGACCGCGTCGAAGTGTTGGCGTTGGGTTGTATCAAGTGCTTCCCTTCCTGTGGTCACCACCTTCACGCCATAACCCTCCCCCTCAAGCAGGTCGGTCAGGGCCATCCCAATATCCGGGTCGTCATCGACGGTTAAAATGTTAGCTTGGGGTTGGTGTTCAGAATCGCTGGGGATGGGGAAGGTTCTCATGACATTTCTCCTACTGATATTGGGTTAAAGGGGCATTAAAAGTTGGTGCCTTTATCCGCCTAACCCTTCACCTGACTTTATGAAAGCAAGGAAAATGCCAAGCCCCGCAAAGCTACTAAGTTTAAATACTTATATCTTAACCCATTGAACCTACAAGGAATTTTTTTTGGTTTGGGGAGATCCAAATGGCCAAATCATGCCTGCCCAGGATACGTATCCAATTAGATACACCTGTTATCTTTTTGGATACAGTCGGAGGGGAACTTTAAAACGTGGGCCAGAGGGAATTTTGAAAAAGGAATGACCATTGGTAATACCGTGTTCGATCGGAATCGGGGTTATCAAAGGGTGGCTAAGGGGCCTATTTAACTAACGGGGTTCGCGCTTAGTGGTACCTTCTTGTGGGCCAGGCAGGAATGGTGAGCAGAAATGGTCTCCTGAAGGGTTTAGGAGATGGCTGTGGGAAGATTCCTGGGAGAACCTTTCGGATTGAGAGTTTCTTATTGTTCCTCTTTAGAAATTTGAATCCTATGAAATGCCTTCTCGACGGATGTTGTAGGCGTATACCTTGACGATCCCGAAAGGAATTCTGCCGTAAAACGCCGAATCGAACGGGCTTCCTCGGACTCTTTTATGATTCGTCCGCCAAACTGCGGTTGCCAACCGCAGTTCAAACAGCGCATTTCCACTTTTTGGGTTGTGTCAACGGCCTGAACCTCGAGCCACCCTTGGCATTTTAGGCAATACCTCAAGGTACGATAGAATGCCAAGGGTAAAGCTGGGGGCCGCAATGGTCCTGTGCGAGAGGATGAAAGGCTGTTTGCTCGTTTAGTTTTTTGTCTGGCCTTGCCTAAGTGTGCCTTGCCGTTCATTTGGCC
The DNA here is from genome assembly GCA_022572725.1 of Nitrospinota bacterium. Taxonomy (GTDB): domain Bacteria; phylum Nitrospirota; class Nitrospiria; order Nitrospirales; family UBA8639; genus JACZVJ01. The sequence continues at coordinate 3,021 of JACZVJ010000149.1, forward strand.
TCCTTGTCTCCATGTCGTTTCGACGGGTTAGCCATCTTGGCTTTGGAATTGATGTCTGTTTTATCTATTACTTATTCTGAATACAGTCTGTGGGGAGGTCACGTCGCACTGGGTACTGCCAACTAAGTTTTATAGGGTTCCGTCCTCAATGGATCTGGAAGGCCTTCTTGGAATATCTTTTCAGTTATTTGGTGGAAAGCGGTTTCCATATCCGTATTGAGAGCAAGGCCTGTGCCTATAGATTCTGTGGAGCAGATCAAGCTCAACAAGGGACCAAACTTCTTGTATTTCAGTCCTTTAATTTTTCCTGATGGTCCAATCCAGGTATGGGAAAGGCTTTGAAACTGAAAAGATGTATCCTGCGGGATACAGAGGAGTGTCAACGGTGATACAGTTGGAAAGCCCGGAAAAGATCCGCGAACCTGGTAGGTTCGGGTAAGACGCCAGTTGGGCGGAAGCGAAAGGGAATGGGACCCTAATTGAACCCTTCCGATTTTCGCTGAAAGGAATTAGGTGTGTTACCCTCCACAGGAAACATGAAACCTTTCCCGATCGTCCAAACGAATGGCCACGAGTTCTCTTCCCCATACACAACCCCCATCCAAGCCCAAGAGTTTATCGTCAATAATGATGCCAAGATTGGACCAATGCCCAAAGACAATGGTTTCGTCTCTGTTGTGGATGGGTGGGATTTTGTACCAGGGGAGAAGACCAGGCGGGGCCTCATCCGGCGGGCCCTTATAAGAAAGGTCCATTTCTCCTTCAGCAGAACAGACTCGTAACCTTGTCAGCACGTTGGTAATCGCCCCGAGTCTGTAGGGCGACGGATAATCATCTTTCCACCGGCATTCAGAACTTCGGTACAAGGGCTTGAGGAGGTGCTGGTAGTCCTCGGAGCGTAAGGCCTGTTCGACCTCTTGGGCTAAGGTCACGGCTTTATCTACTGACCACTCCGGCAAGAGGCCGGCATGCACCAGGACAAATCCCGGTTCTCGGTGAATCATTGGTTGATGCCTGAGCCAGAACAGGAGCTCCTCACGATCCGAGGTCTCGAGGATATCCTGGATGGTGTCCCTCCTGTGTAATTTACCAACACCGGCGGCCACCGCCAACAGGTGGATGTCATGGTTTCCCAAAACCGTTGTTGCGGCCTGGCCCAAACTTTTCACGTACCGAAGAACCGAGAGTGATTCAGAGCCGCGGTTCACCAGATCGCCGACGAACCAGAGGCGATCTCGGGCTGGATTAAATCGGATTTGATCCAGCATTTTCTTAAGGGCTGTAAAACAGCCCTGAATGTCTCCGATCGCGTAGGTGGCCATGGCTGATTTCTGATGAAGATGGGTTGGTTCTCCAAGCAGACTTTAACCTGAACGAGGGTATGGCACAAGAGAGAGTTCAAGGGCAAAACTTTCCCTTTACCTCCAGAAACTTCGCCAGGTAAGATCAGCTGGGAGGAAACGAGCGGGATGATTTCAGTAGGAGCCCCCTCTGTCAAAGTTACGGACTGAGTGAGATGGAGCGAATCCTTGAGCCCGAGGTCATGGATGGGGTGGAGCAGGCACAGGTCTATGCGGAGGCAGACTTTGCGGAAGAAAACCAAGGCTTCGCCGATCGTTTCTTGGAGTCCTACCCCGATTTTACCGAAGGACATGTCTTGGACCTTGGGTGTGGACCTGCGGATATCCCTATTCGGTTACTCCGAGGTCAGTCGGGCCTTTGGCTCACCGGATTGGATGCCTCCCAACCTATGATTCGGCTTGCGGAGCGGGCAGTAAAGGAAGCCGGGCTGGCCGACCGGATCACGCTGTTGTGCCAGCGATTTCAAGATCCCATCCCCACTTCACCGGTCGACGCGGTGATCTCGAATAGCCTGGTTCATCACGTTCCCAACCCACTCCAGTTTTGGTATGCAGTCAAAAAGTTTGCCAAGCCGGGATCCCCGGTTCTGGTGATGGATTTGCTGCGGCCTGAATCGCCCGATGAGGCTCAAACCATCGTGGATCAATATGCGGCCACGGAGCCTGAACAGTTGCGCAAGGACTTTTACAACTCCCTCCTGAGTGCGTTCACGGAAGATGAGGTGGCGGCTCACCTCGCAGAGTTGAACCTCAGTAGGTTACTCATTGATGTTCAGGGCGACCGGCACTGGATCGTCTATGGCCGGGTCTACTAACGAGTCACTCTTACAGACCGCTTGACGGATGAAGGGCAAGCCAGTAGGGTGACGCCCAGGTTTGGGGGATCGTCCAGTCGGTAGGACATCAGACTTTGGATCTGAGAACCCAGGTTCGAGTCCTGGTCCCCCAGCCATTCCCTTCTCGCCTTCCTTTCCAAGTTGGCCGATGAAAAACTCTATTTAAAAAGTCACCTCGCTCTTATCAAAAATAAGAGGTTCCTTATAGTGGATTTGCATTGGAAGACCTGAACCTATTTTTCATGGAGAACCAATAAGTCAATACTCATGCCTGACCCTATTTCCCCTGACCCTATTTCTCTGGCACGGCTGCGAGCTGAGCGGCCCGGCTGAGCAAGACACGAATTGGCGGCCTGCTGAGGCCGGGGGGTGCCTGGGGGAGACACGCCC
>JACZVJ010000150.1 GCA_022572725.1 Nitrospinota bacterium
CGGGGGATTCCTGGGAGACGTGGTGGGGCACTTCTTTTCCGCGGCGCTGTTGGGCGTAGTTCCGATCGTGGGCTATCGCGTGCTGTACAAACAGATTGGTGAAAAGGAGATGACCTACATATTTGCAGCAGCATGGGCATATCTGGTGATCTCACAATTTTTAGTTTCTTAAGGTCTGATTAAATCCTTAAACTATCAACAAAAGGCTTGACCCTTTTTCTTTTGACCTTTTTCTTTACATTGATAGACAACAGGGTATTTGATAAGTTCTTTTCACTGAGACGAAAATGATATCATTGTATCCAACGGCCCTATAATGGCATCAAGGCTAAAAACACCTTCATTTTCACGTCCTCCAGTTCGAGAAGCACTTATAGATATTAGAATTGACCTACTTCCAATTGAGTTGCTTCCTACCTTGGAGCGCCTTCATGAAAAATTCCTTCCAGATTTCCCCGAAAAAAAAACACGCTATCAGTGGGAAGCAGATTTAAAAATAAGGGAAGCTGACATAATTACAAGTCCGAAAACCCAAGGGCCTTTTGGTTATCGTTTTGAATCCGCGGATAAAAACAAAATGGTTCAAGTGCGACGAGATGGATTCACCTTCAACCAGCTCAAACCTGACCCAAATGAATCTTGGCCTGGTTGGTCTGCTCTTCGTGGGGAAGCTCAGAAGGGTTGGGGTTTTTTTGTTGAGGCAATTCCGGAAGCTAAAGTTACACGTATGGCCATTCGTTATATCAACCAGATTGTTCTTCCTGGGGAGATGGTTGAACTTGATAAATATTTAACTGCTGCGCCGAAAATTCCTGCCGGATTACCTCAAACTCTGGATAACTTTTTTAATCGTGTGGAATTTACGAATTCTGATCCAGCTGCCAAGGTTCTTATCAGCCAAGCTCTCTCCCCAAGACCTTGGCAAAGTAATGTAACGATTACATTGGATATTGATATTTTCAGGCAAGACCCGAAAAGTATGGATGACAAATCTTTTTGGCAGACCCTAGATCAATTTCGTGAATTAAAGAATAGAATCTTCTTGAAGAGTCTTAAACCAAAAACCAAGGAACTGTTCAAATGAAATTGTCGGGTAAAAGTAAAACCTCTCTCCCCTCCCCATCAGGCGAGGTCCTAACACCTGAACTTGATGAGTACCTAGTGAGGCGGAGAAGTGCAATCTCCCATGCTAGAGAGCCTATGTCCTTAGGTGGATGGAAGTATGCACTTTTTGATGAAGCTAGGGAAATTGCTGAAGAATGTAGTGAATCAGGTTGGGATGGTTATGAGTCAGCCCCAATCTCGGAGGAAGCACTTAGGCGAAGCCTAATTCTTATTGATGCGCTTCCTGACTTTTCGCCTTTACCAGAACTTGTTCCAGCACCAGAAGGAGAGATTGCCTTTGAATGGAATTCAGATAATGAAAGAACCCTTTCTGTAACCCCTAAGACTGATAAGGTTGTCTATGCGGCATTCTTAGGAGTTAATCATACAAAATGCGGGAAAGTCCCTTTTGACGAAAGTTGGCCCTGGCATGAAGATATCCTGACAATCTTGTCTCGCTATTTTCAAGATGACGAATCCTTACTCCTCTCAGCTTGACCCTGAAGAACGTCTAAGTCGGTTCATTCTGACAAAACGTCATTTTTCCAGAATGCATCAGAAAGTTAAGGTTCAGGCTTTTAAACCTCACGACCCCAGTTCAGAGCATCCCGAACGCCAGCATTCGGTTTACCGAACTGATGATTGTAGTGAAGAAGAAATTTGGTCGCTTGGGGATGAATATGTCACCAGGTTGCGTCCGGATCATAAACCAATACTTGGTAGGGGTGATATAAAATGCAAAGAAGTACTTGAACAAGACCTTCTTGTAGTCTCAGCTCCTGTTCCCCACCCTCGGCATGCCAATATTGTTAATTGGCCAGAAGATGAATCTCTTCGTGAGGCGAAAGCGTTGGAATTGTCAAGAAAGGCTCAACTTCATCTTCGGCAAGAAACTTCACCGGGAATCTAAGCTTTGTTAGGTCATATAATCTGGCCTGATCAAAATGAAAGTGCTATTCAATGCAGAAGATGGGGTCAGGCATGAGTATTGACTCAGAGACCGGTGAGGCCCTCCTCGCAGGTGGCCCCCCTCATTTTGAGACCCCTGATTGGCGTGAGTGACACCCCGCGGTAAGAGAACCAAGGGGTCAAATCAAAGGGGTCAGAGTGCTTGAAATCATTCCTGGCAGGGTTTGCTGAAAGGAGAGATTCCGATCAAGGGTTATAAAGACCTCAAATTCCCTCTGTGCTTTGGCTAGCAACTCGCCATCCTTAAGAGCCGCCCATCCCATTTCTGGAACAGTTTTGACAATGTGCTGAGGGGTTTCCCTGGCGAATCGCTTATCGATACATTCGTCCAAAAGAACTTTAAGCGCTGGCAAGAAACCGCTCTTTGGTTTCCTCAAGGAAAGCTATAACTTGGTCCCTTGTGACTGTCGGAAAGCCTTCAAGGAAATCAGAAATTGATTGGCCAGATTCCAAATAATCGATGAGCGTTTGCATGGGAACGCGCGTTCCTCTAAACATGGGGGTACCCCCCATGATTTCCGGATCCGACACAATTACGCTTGATTTCATGGTGTTGACTAATAGCGAAAAACCCGGCCTAAATCAAGGTGGCAGCCAACAAGCGCACGCAGCAGGCAGGTTGGTCGCGGGTTGACCAGGGTTGGGAATGGTCCTCGCTTTCCCAGCAATAAGTTGTGTGGAGGCGCTCTGAGATGCCGGCTGCTTAGTGGGGCGTTATCGCGGCTTCTCGACAAAACGAGGTAAGCTCTCCCGCGTGGGGCGGGGTCCCATTCGGAGGGGCCACCACAAACGAGAGTGCCTCAGCCAATCTGGGTTTCCAGACCAATACGATGGGCGAACACGACAAAAGGGGCCACCGTGCCTAAGGGGTAACAGGAATGTTCGTAAATGTGATGCGGATAGCTTGGGAGCGGTTCGCGGGGGCAACTTGTGCGTGCATCATTTTGTCCCTCCTTGATGGGGATGAAAGATGAGTCACCCCTTCACTGCCAAAGGGCAGGGGGCAAAACGATGTACCGTAAACTGCCAAATTTGAGTTAAACATCAGGGCAAAGAAATGGAAAAGGTTAAAGACCTGAGGGATCAATTCCAAGGTCTTCGGCTGTCGCTTTGATGGCCCCGGATGCTTGCATGTCTTGGAGAGCTTTTTCTGAATCGCCTGCCTGCGCCTCGACCCCGCGAATGGCATCTTCGATCACCACGACCCGAAACCCCTTTTTGCACGCGTCCAACACGGTGTGTTTGACACAGTAGTCTGTGGCTAATCCGAGGACAAACAGGGTCTTCACTCCGAGGTCTTCGAAGCGATCTTTCAAAGAGGTTCCCTCAAATCCCGAGTAGGCATCTTTCTTGGGGTCCGTCCCCTTCGAGATCACCAACGTCCCTGGTGGCATCACCAAATCGGAATGCAATTGGGCTCCGCGCGAACCCTGGACGCAATGAACAGGCCACGGTCCGCCCTGCTCGGTAAAGGAGCAATGGCCTGGTGGATGCCAATCTCGGGTCGCCATCACAGGAAACCCCCGGGTGTGAAAGAGCCGAATGTACTCATTGACCAGCGGGATCATCTCGTTGGCTCCTTGCACCCCGAGGGCCCCGCCAGGGAAAAAGTCATTTTGGAGATCCACTACCACCAGGGCAGACTGCCGATCGGGTTGCGGAACGGCCCGGCGGCCAAGCCTCGTCCCCGTACCGGGTTGTGTTTTGGCCAGCTTCATGGGCTTACAACATTCCTAACAAGGGAACCTGCTTGGGAAGGGCACATTTGGGAATGGGAGGTGAGTCATGGGTCATGAGGGAGAAGGGGAAGCCTATCATTCCCCCTCACCTATGACCCTTTCCCCTTATCGGCTACGCTACGATCTCGGTCCCAATTCCTTTGTCGGTAAAAATTTCCAGTAGAATGGCGTGCGGCACCCGCCCATCGATGATGTGGGCTTTATGGACTCCGGCGTCAATCCCCATCAGACACGCTCGAACTTTGGGGAGCATGCCCTCGTGAATGGTGCCTTTCTTGACCATGCGGTCCATATCTTTCTTGGACAAGGTCGAAACATGGCGCCCGTTGGTATCTCGAATGCCCTTCACGTCGGTTAAGACGAGCAACTTTTCGGCCTTCAACGCGGCCGCGACTGCACCAGCCACAAGGTCGGCATTGATATTATGAGCCTTGCCCTTACGGTCCACCCCAATGGGTGCAATCACCGGAATAAAGTTTTCCTGCTGCAACTTGATGAGAAGGTGTGGGTCTATTTTTTCGACATCGCCCACCAACCCATAATCCACATCCGAATGACTCCCCGCGTCCTGGCTCAGCCCCTGGGACCACATCTTGGCATTGAAGGGCTTCGACAAAATTAACCTGCCATCCTTTCCGGTCAGCCCCACCGCCTTGGCCCCATGTTGATTGAGTAATGTGACAATCTCCTTGTTAATTTTTCCACCCAACACCATTTCCACGACGTCCATGGTGGCTTCATCCGTCACCCGAACGCCCCGCTTAAAGGTTGGCTTAATTCCCAGTCTGGACAGCATCTGATCAATTTGTGGTCCGCCGCCATGAACGATGACCGGATTGAGACCCACATATTTCATCAAGACCACGTCTTCGGCGAACCCATCCTTGAGGTTGCCTTGCGTCATGGCCTTGCCCCCATACTTGATGACAATCGTCTTCCCGGCAAATGTCCGAATATAGGGAAGCGCTTCGACTAAGACGCTGGCTTTTTTAATCAGTTTATTCATGATGGGTGAGGCGAAAGGGCTAGAGGGGTCCTGGGGTCAAGACCCCCGTTCTTACAAGATAAATCGACTGAGGTCCTGATCTTTGACGATGTCCTTGAGTTGCTCCTTCACATAGTCGGCATCGATCACGATTTTCTTCCCCTCCAACTCTTGGGCGTCGAAGGACACATTCTCAAGCAATCGTTCCACAATGGTAAAGAGACGGCGCGCCCCGATGTTTTCCGTTTGATCGTTGACCTGGGCAGCAAGGGAAGCAATTTCCTCCAGTCCATCCGTCGTGAAATCCAGTGTGACTCCCTCGGTCGCCAGGAGGGCTTGGTATTGTTTGACCAGCGCGTTTCGGGGTTCGGTCAGGATACGGATTAAGTCGTCCTTGGTGAGGGGTTCCAACTCGACGCGAATCGGAAATCGACCCTGAAGTTCGGGGATGAGGTCAGATGGTTTAGCAACGTGAAACGCCCCGGCGGCAATGAACAGAATATGGTCCGTCCGAACCGATCCGTGCTTGGTGGTGACGGTGGACCCTTCAAGGATGGGCAGCAAATCGCGTTGGACCCCTTCCCGGGAGACATCGGGCCCCATGCTCCTTTCCCGCCCGGCGATCTTGTCGATTTCATCAAGAAACACGATACCCGACTGTTCCACCTGCGAAATCGCTTCCCTCGTGACTTCCTCCATGTCGACGAGTTTCTGGGCTTCTTCCTGACCCAAATACTTCAACGCTTCAGGCACTTTCATGACTCGGTTTTTCTTTTTCCCCGGAAGGAGG
>JACZVJ010000151.1 GCA_022572725.1 Nitrospinota bacterium
CGGCCGGCCTGGACCCGATCAGCTCAGAGAGGTTGGACGAGCTCATCCTGGAACTTCGCGACAGCATGGGAGTGACGATCGTCGTCGTGACCCACGAGCTCGCCAGCGTCTTCACGATCGCAGACGACTCCATCTTGCTGGACGCGGAGTCCAAGACGATGATCGCACGGGGGAAGCCTTCCGACCTGCTGAAAGGATCGAGCGACCCTCGCGTGGTCGAGTTCCTCTCCCGCGGCCGGAAGGGCGCCGCCGCCGAGCCCGTTGGGCGGATTGACAGACCGGAGGCCATGGTTTGAGCAGGCGAGCGAACCCGACCCTGGTAGGCGTCTTCGTGCTCGGCGCGATCGCGCTCGCGGAAAAGGTCCCTTTGGTGCGTCTGGCCTGGCCGGAGGACCATGAGCCGCATTTCGATCAGGCCGTGGTTTCGGCCGGGCCCGCCCTTCGCCGAAGGGTCCTCGCCAAGCTCTGTGAGGGGGGAACAGTCTGGCTCGCCACGGATGCGGTCTTCCGCAACCCACGCATCCCCCCCGAGCGCATGAAGCTCTATGTGGACGCGGTGATCCGGTCCCTGGAGCCCGGACTGAGGATCACGAAACCCGTCCTGTCTCCGCTCAATCAGCATTACTATCCGGTGGGCTTCGAGCCCCCCAGGAGCCGTGGTATATTGGACTCGTACCTCCCCAAACACTGGGTAGGATCCAACGTGCCCTTCCACGCCAATCCCAGCGTCCACCAAACCTAGCACGGACGTATCCCAAAATTTTTCCTTGAGGGTCACCCCAGCCAGGGTCAATGTAAGATCGACTGCTGGCTGAACTATTAATCCCCCATCAAGGCGAATATAGGGAGAAAAATTGGAAGCCCCGTTGTTTAAAAAATGATAAGTCCCGCCAAGGTAAATGGGGATGCGGTACATGTCATCGAGTTCTCCTTTGACCGTGAACGGCAGAGTGCCGGTAAATGAGGTTCCGTCAGGAAATGTCACAGTCCCCGCGGCAGACGCGTTTATTGCATTAAAATCTTTTGCTGGGAAATACTGGAATCCAATCCCGGCCTGAGCACTCCATTGGGGATTGTACCGATAGGCGTATTCCAGGATGAATGGTATGCCTCCGATAAACGCATCACTGTAATTTTGGGTAGGAATTGCGAAGGTGGCCGTTCCCGTAAAGGTTATGCCTTCAACAGTACCAGTCCCGGTAATGCTCGTAGTTGACCCCTTATTCACATCGCCAGCGACGAGGGGCATGAATCCCGTATACGCACGATACGAGATTTTACTCTTATCACCTGCATAGATAGATTTATGGAAGGCAGGATCATATTTCCCATGAAAAATTTTTCTCTCCTCTCCAAGCCTCGTAGTGAGGTGATCCGCATAGGTGGGGGTAGGAACGACAAGGGACAAGATAAATCCAAACCCAACCATTGTTTGTACGATGATGGTATTCATATTCGGCTCCTTTCTGTCGATGTCCATCTTTAGGCCCACTTTAACCATCAGCGGTTTGAATGAATTCTCAAGATATCCATCATCAATGCAGACCACAAATCACAATAAAGATGGTCCAAAGTGTTTTGTTTTAAATAGGCAATTGACCAGGTCATTCCGACATCTTACGGCTGCTCATAACCTGAAAGATTTTAGTGTCCGGTTCACATCTTCCTCCTACTCTGCATTCTCCCCGCCAGAACGACTGTCCTGCTCCTAAGCAATACCTTTATGCCTTTTCGGCTATGCCACTTGTAGTCTTTATATCTAAAGTCATCTTTAAAATAGCTTAGGGGGTGAAACGCAAGGCGCGGGTACTCACCGCCTTTGGAAAGGCCCTCACAAAAAGGGGTCAGAGTGTTTGATTCGATTCCTTATTCCACCCCCCGATACGCCTTCCTCTTCCGGTCACCGGCATAAATTTGAGAAAGGGACATTCTCATTTTTTCTTGTCATTTGGCCCTTGGCTCTTGGTTAGGCAAGCTTTCGGCATGCCACGGACGGCCCGAGCCTCGGCAGGACAAATCTGCTACCCCGTTCTCAATCGGGGCAACGTTCGTGCGGACGTCTTTCACCGCCAAGGCGACTACCAGGCCTTTTTCGACCCCACGCCTACATTACCTACTAGGTCTCTACCTTCCTGGTGGTATGATCACTTGATCATAACCTCGAAAACATGATTACAATTCCTTATGAGAAATCCAAACCGGACCAGATTGCTTCCCCTCGGAGGGATAAGTTTCACGTCCGGTCTTAGCGTCATGAGAGGAACTTCATTGAAGTCCTTGTTCCATACCTCCTTAAAGGTACTTTTTGTCTTAATGGCCACCTCACTTTTTGCCACTCCTTCATCTCTTGAGGCCTCCCCAAAGGACAAAGCGCGTTGGGATAGAAAATACCGAACTGACGCGTATATTTTTGGAAAAGCTCCCATTCCATTCTTGGAAGAACATCTGGACCTCCTTCCTAAAGGTAAAGCCCTCGACCTCGCGATGGGAGAAGGGCGGAATGGGGTGTACCTCGCCACGCAGGGATTTAAGGTCACAGGCCTGGATATTTCTAAGGAAGGTCTCCGGAAGGCCCAAGCTCTGGCGGCTCAAAACGGGGTTGCCATTGAAACCCATGTAGTCGATCTCGAGGAGTATCAGTTGCCTGCCGAGGCCTACGATGTGATCGTGTGTACCTATTTTCTTCAGCGTGACTTATTCCCGCAAATCGTTCAGGCCTTGAAATCCGGAGGCATGGCTGTGGTTGAAACCTATACGGTCGATCATTTGAAATACCGGTCCCGGTTTCCTCGGCAATTTCTCCTGGAGACGAATGAACTCCTGCATGTGTTTGAGGGCCTGAAGGTCATCCGATATCAGGCCCTTGATGACGGGCAGGCTGCCTACGCCAGTATCATCGTGCAGCGACCCTAAGGGTTACCGCTGTTCTGGCCCCCCAGGACATACTCCTCCCCCTCACTACCCCCGCTTGCCACCCTTCAGGATCATCATGTAACCTGTTTGTATGAAATTGACCCGCATTCTTATCGTTAAATTCATTTATTCGGCAGTCATGGAGTCTTACTATGGTCACCACCCAGGCTTTATCAATCGAATCCCTTATTGAGGAACTTCAGGCCCATCCCGTTAATTCCAACCAGTTTTTTCTCGCCTTCAAAAATCGCCGTCTCACTCCTCGCCAATTGCGGGTGTTCGTCAAACAGTACCATTATTTTTGTTTTCAGTTCGTGAAAGTATTAGAGGGGTTACTGTACCGAACACCCATTGAAGAATTGGACATGCGCATTGAGTTGGTCAAAACGCTGTATTCCGAACTGGGCAGTGGGTCGTCGGATCATGCGCATATACGCCAGTTGGAGCGGTTCGCCCATTCGGTTGGCCTGCAAAATCGCGACTTGGCAGAGGTCGAGCCCATTCCCGAAGTGACAACCTATCTCGGGACCCTTCGTCGCCTGTTTTTAGAATCCGGCTACATGACCGCCCTTGGAGCCGAGCTGGCAGTGGAAACTACCGCAGCCTCAGAATTCCAATACTTCTTCCCAGGTCTCCAAAAATATAGTCAATTCGACTCGAAGGATCTGGAATTTTTCGAGTTGCATGTCTTAGAGGAACAGCACCACAGCCATTGGCTGATGGAGGCAGTTCGAAAAACGGCTCGGTCCCCTGAGGATTTCGAGCAGGTGGTCGCCGGTGCACGGGAAACAGCCGATGCGTGGCTGGTTTTTTGGGGAGGGATATACCAAGCCGTGTTTGACACCGGTCCTTCCGATTCGATCCACTGAATGCACGCCCGCGCTTCATCCACCTCAACAGGCCACACCCATACTGAAGAAACCCTCCTTCTTGAGGGGGAAATTCTTCAGCAGCGGGCTTGGCGAATGCCGGACCTCATCGTTTACCAGCACGGACCGGAGGAATGGTGGGTCGCCCCACTGGATGAGGAGCTCCCTCTCATCCGCCTCAACCGCATGGGGGCTTCACTTTTAGGAGCGATGGATGGACGCTCGACGATCAAGACTTTGCTGGATCAGTTCGGCAAATGGGTATGTGGGCCGAATCACGAGACCGGGTGTTGGCATCTCGAACGCTGGTCACTTCCCCGTTACTCCTTGTGCTATTACGGATCGGAGCCCCCAAGCGGACACAGCGTGAACGCCAAATGGGATCTCCTTCTTCAACAGGTGCGGGAGCGCTGGCCCGGAAATACCGCCGTGGAAAGCGAGGACCAGTTAACCGACTTCCACCGCCGTGGTATTCAGGGTCATCACGGGCACTTTGAAATTATTGAAACCACCGTGTCCCACCTGCTCCGTGAACCCTGCGAGGCCCTGCACGGCTATTCCTACGGCCGGCTTTTATCGAAAACCCTGCGGCAGCTTGGCTGGTGGAATCCCAAGCCTCGCCTCATTGTGGAGGTGGGAGCCGGGTTGGGATATGTTTCCCGAGAACTGGTGGCTGAACTCTCCCCGACCGAACGGCGGGGAATTGATTATGTGTTTTTGGATCTCACCCGTCCATTTTTAACTTCCCAAGTTCAACTGGCTCGAGAGGCGGGCTGGACGGCCCATGCTGTCCATGCTAATGCGGAAGCCCTTCCCTTCGCAGAGGCGAGCGTCGACTTGGTCATCGACAATGAAAATCTCGCCGATATGACCCCAACGCACTTCACCAAAGAGGAACTCGAATCGGGTCAGGGCGCCACCCCGGAACACCAAAGAGCCTTGGATTTGATTCGCCGGTTGCGGTTGAATCTGGATCGACCCTTTCCGGATGAGGCTATCTTCAATTTTGGGGCGATTGAATTCTTAACGGAGTTGTGGCGGGTCCTTAAACCCGGGGGCCACGCGCTCTTGATCGAGTTCGGTATTGAGACGGGCTGGCCGGACCCCGTGCGCCTTCCCGGTCACACTGAATACGAAGTCCAATTTTCGCATCTCCGGCATGCGGCCCGCTGGCTGGGGTTCCGTGAGCAATACTGCGCCTTGCCGCAATTGCTCTCGATCCGGAGGGATACCCAAGTCCTGTGCACCGGCGCTACCTATGCCATTCGGCGGTTCTGTGAGGCCAAAGGCCAGTCTTTTGCTGTTCGCGCGTACACGGAACCGGAATTGGCGAAATCGCTTGGCGAGACCCTTCCCAAATTAACCGGTCTTCATTACCACAACGTATTGGACCCAGCTTGGTTCGGGCTGTGGGATTTCAAAGCCTTGATCCTGGAAAAGCCCGGAGGATTCCGGCGCCCAGCCTTTCAAGAATCCCAAGGCTTTCGGTGGTACAGCCAGCGGTGAAGCGGCATGCCCCCAATCCCCCTTCCGGCTTCGCCGGGTAGAGGCACGCTAGCAGGATGTTGAAAAAGTCCGCCAGCTTTGTTCTCGCGGCGCTTGGAGGCTCGACGTACCGAACAGAGTACGCCTCGCCTCCTCGCTTGCTGCGGCCGCGCTGGACAGCCTTTTTGACCATCCTGCGGGCTGTTCTGGTGCCGTCCCTGATCTCCTAGAGTGCTGTGTTGCCCCTGTGCCCACAGGGTTTTTTAACACCC
>JACZVJ010000152.1 GCA_022572725.1 Nitrospinota bacterium
ATCTCCGGGTTTACCTTCCCTATTGATCAGACCCAAACGGTGTTCGACACCCTCACACCATCCATTACGAATCCTGGCGTTTACGATAACCTGCACGTAGGATCCGAATCTTTCACTCTCACCTTCGCTGTGCCCATTTTCAGTCTGTTGGCCTATATCGGGGAGAATATTTCTAGTGGGTTCGCCAGACTAAACTTCTGAATCGCACCGGAGTTTGTCTCCGGGAAGGAGGGCGCGTTTTGAAACGCACAAAAACATCAGGGCAGAGCAAACTTCACATATTCACCATCGCGTTTGGGGTAACGGCAATCTTGGCGTTAGGAATTACAGAAAGGGTTCACGCGGTGAATACTGAAATCACCACGGTTTACAATAACGAATATCTTACAGCATTGAGTAACGCCGCACTTGACGCCTTCATTATCCCGTTTGACGAAGTGTGGCAGGTACTTAATGGCCCTGCGATAGCAACGGCGAAGGCGAAGAATGCTTTTTTTTCGCAAACCTTTGGGTTCTATACGGATATCGGGACAGGATCCACGCAAACAACCCTCTTTACCATCGTTGACGCAGGGGATATCGGAACATCTGCTATGTTCAATCCCACTGTGCCCTTTGGATTCTTCGACGATCCCTCCGGGGCGACGATTAAATTCTCTGAATCCGTACTCAATCCCGGTGGCTTTGATAACATGATTGCCCTGATCGCGCCTGCGGCGTTTCCTAACTCATTCATTCTTGGCTGGGAGGACTCGGAACCGGGGGAGTTTGATACTGACTTTAATGATTTGATCGTTCGAATTGATAATGCTGCTCCTGTCCCCGAACCTTCCACCCTGGTGCTGTTGGCGATTGGATTCGCAGGCCTCGTGATGTATACCCGCTATCGGGAGCAGATGAACGGCAAAGGCCAAAGCCTCAAAGCTAACAGCTAAGGGCTCATAAGGCTCTGCCTTGACCGACCTCAACACGTCTTGAATCGCCACCATTTCACCCGGCGAACAATCCTTCCACCCAAAATTCTCGGTAACATCCCCACGCACCATTCTCTCTCACCTGGGAAGAAGGCCAGGAGACAAAGGCACCAGAAAAATTTTGGCTGAATAGAGAAAGATTTTTTCTCAATGCAGAAAAATTTTTCTAATTGCAGAGCCTGGAAGGGAGCTTGGAGAGACGAAGGAAGGTTTCTGGAATTCCCTAAGAGAATAAGAAAAATGACCCCATCAAAATTGAGTACCGTATTCGCCATGCTGACCATGGTCATGGTGATGGGGTTGTGGGTGCCTGAGGTGTCCCAAGCCGTCATGATCGGTCACGACTTTTGGTGGGGAGCATCAAAACCCCACAAAGGAAGCTACAGCAAAGGGAATTCCCCCATGGTCCATGAGGAAGAAAGTGAGAAAATCTATGCCCCGCATCACACCCCAGGGGATGGCTTTCATGAAGAGCACTATTTTGCGGAAACAGGTGATACTGACCACTTCGCCTGGTTCAGCGCAACTCCGGCTATGCCTGGCCCCATCACGGTCAAGTACGATTTTCGGGCCATAGGTGCATTCGCCAACGTTATCACAGACGCCGAAAAGGCTCGCGCCATGGATGCACTAACTGCCTGGTCTGCCGCCACCGGTGGCCGACTCTCCTTCGAATTGGACACAGTGGCGGCAGACATGGATATCATTAATATCGGAACGGGCGCTCTGGAAGCATTGGGTTTCACGAGCGGGGTGGGTGGGATCCTGGGGCTGGGCGGCGGAGTCTTTTCCCATGGTGCTACCACCCATTCCATTACTGGTGGGGTGGCCTGGCAAGACAAAGATGAAACGTGGGACACGGTCATCGGAAATGGAGATCCCACCGGGACCTTTGACTACTTTACCGTGGTGACGCAGGAGATCGGCCATGCCTTGGGTCTCGGCCATACGGACAACGTGGCAGGCGCCGATATAATGGACGGGAGTTATGGCTGGGAGCAGACCGTACTTTCCGCCGTGGATGTGAGTCACATCACGTCAGTGTATGGAGCCGCAGTGGTTCCTGAACCCTCCTCTTTTCTCCTCGTGGCATTAGGGATGCTAGGAGCAGCCTGGACGGCTACACGGATGAAGCCATGACCCGATGGGCCTGCTTGTATGCCACGTTGGCCACTGGTGTTGGCCTGGGGTCTCCCCTCTCCAGTGTGGACCGCCACCGCCCGCCTGCCCGTGGGAGAGTTGGTGCGGGAAGCCGACCTGGTCGCCGTCGTGCACGTCATGATCGTTCAAGATTTGCCCGAGATGCCTCTGGCAATCGCGACGCTGAAAATGCGGGATATTCTCAAGGCTCCAGCGGACTTTGCTTCAGAATCCATCACGGTGGCCTTCCCATCTCTTCGGGTGCCGGAAGGGACAAGCCGCCGAGTGTTCAGCATTGGACCGACCTACCGACCCGGTGAAGCGGTGGTGGTGTTCCTGAAAGAGAAACCACAGGCGCAACATTTCGAGACCATTAGAGCTCAACTGGGAAAGCGGACGATCACCAATGACCACGTGGCTTATGAGGAGGTCACCCTCGACGCCTTCCTGGGGCAAATCCGTGCGGCCCTCTCTTCGTTCGCAGGAGAAAGCCCGTGAGACCGGATGAGCCGGGACTTCCCCGGGGTCAAAGGCTACGCTCGGTGGCGGGATAAGCGGATGGCGAGTCTGGCTTCTCGGTAGTCGAGCTTTTCCATTATCCTTCCTCTGGTTGGGGGTGCCCCAAGCTAAGTCAACCGTGAGCGGGCTATGCCGGGTAGGCCCAAACTTTTCCTTAAAACCTGAAATCTCTCTCCCAAATTGAGTAACGGTTTTCCTACCCTTCGCACTGCGAAGGGCTCACCGTAAAAACTATTCCCCCACACAAAACCCGGTTCTCGCGTTTCTGAACAAGGCTTTTGTCGATCTCCCCCCACTTCTCCTTTTCTAGGACAGCGACGGGAACGCGAGTTGCATTCCATACATTGCAGATTGAAGGTTCAACTCCTGGCCCCAAGTCTGCGGACCCCCATGCTGAAGGAAAACGTCACACTGTTCAAACGCTCCCTCTTCGTCACCGATCTCGGGTTGACCCTGCTCTCCCTTGGTGTCGCCTGGCATCTTGCACCCTCTTTGGGCCATGCGAGTGAGGGGGCTTCCTTGTTCCCTTCCCTTCTGCTCGTGGGAGGGGTGATGGGTTTGTGGGGCTTTCTCCTCCATCGAATGGGGGCCTACGGACGGTTCCGGGGTGCCAGCGTCTTTCAAGTGGTCCGTCCAATTGTCAAGGGCGTAGCGATCGGCACTCTGGTGCTGAATGTCGTTTTGCTGCTCCTCCATTACAACCGGATCAGCCAGTTGTCCTTCCTCTTTATATTTTCAGTGTTGACTCTTCTCAGTCTTTGCGGAGTCCGGATGGGTATTCTCATGGTTCTCCAAACCATCCGCCGGAAAGGTTACAACTACCAGAACCTCTTGGTCGTGGGCACGGGGTCCCGAGCTCGGAAATTTGCCCAAACACTGAACACCCACCCCGAATGGGGCTATCGAGTGCGTGGCTATTTGGACCAGGATCCGGCACTCCTCGGCCGACGGATTACCGGTCATCCGGTGGTCGGGACCTTGGAGGATCTCCCTCAGCTCCTGGACCGTTGCGTGATTGATGAAGTGGTATTCATCGTTCCCCGCTCCTGGCTTTCACACATCGAAGGGGCCATCCGAGTTTGCGAGGAGCAGGGTATCACGATCAGCATCGGTGCTGATCTGTATAACCTGCCGGTGGCGAAGCCTGTACTGACCGAGTTTGAGGGCGTCCCCATGCTGACCTACACCACCACACCCTTTGCCTCGGGGAAACTGGGGCTCAAACGCACCATGGACGTGGTCGGAGCATTCTTCCTCCTCATCCTTGGGTTTCCATTCATCCTAGGCATCGCGGCGGCCATCAGGCTGACCTCTCCGGGCCCGGTGCTGTTTCGGCAGACCCGGTTGGGCCTCAACGGTCGGCGGTTCACCCTCTTTAAATTTCGCACGATGGTGGATGGGGCCCACGAACGCCGGGAGGAAATGGCGCACCTGAACGAAATGACGGGACCCGTTTTTAAATTGTCGAATGACCCTCGTGTGACGTGGGTGGGCTGGTTCCTCCGGAGGTGGAGCCTCGATGAACTCCCACAACTGATCAACATCCTCAAAGGGGAGATGTCCTTGGTCGGCCCTCGCCCTCCCTTGCCCACCGAAGTGACCCAGTATCTACCATGGCAAAAACGCCGGCTAAGCATGCGCCCCGGGCTCACCTGCCTCTGGCAGGTCAATGGACGGAATACCATCGACTTCGAAAAATGGGTGCGGCTGGACCTGGAATACATCGATAAGTGGTCCTTGGCTCTTGATTGCAAGATTCTTGGGAGAACCCTCCCAGCGGTGTTTCTCGGAAAAGGAGTTAGCTAACAGACTGTTGAAACAAGCCTGCGCAGGGGATACTCGAAGGGGGAGGCTATGCGGCTCCCCTCACAGTTGAGTCCACCCCTTGGTGATGGTCCAAGAACGACCTGGGAGGTGGACGATGGTCGGCGAAATTCCTGATTCCATCCAGCGGTGGACGGCCAAGCGCCGGGCGGCGCTGGTCCTCCGCATTCTGAAGGGCCAGACCTCGGTCGCCCAGGCGGCCCGCCAGCATGGGCTGACAGTTGCCGAAGTCGAGGACTGGCAGGACCGCTTCCTTTTTGGTGCGGAAAATGCCTTGCGCGCTCGCCCTAAGGATGAGGAGGCCATCAAGGACGAACAGATCAAAAAGCTCAAACAGAAAGTCGGGGAATTGGTTCTCGACAATGACCACTTGCGGGAGGCACTCAAGCGGTCCCCTTTGGCCCGTGGGATGTCCGACGAGTGAGGCAGGTGGCATTGGCGACTCTGCATCGCATGGCCAGTGGGTGGAGCTACCCTTCACGTGTCTCGGGTCATTTGGCTGGCCAGCTTCATCCCCTGATTCAGCGCCAACCGACCTTTGGTTATCGCTGGCTGTGGGTACTTTTGCGCTACCAAGAGACCTTCAGTGTGAATCGCAAGGGTATTTATCGGATGTTGAGGCTGATCCCTCCCTTTTTCTAACCCCGAGCCGGTGGAGGAATATATGGTGAGATCAAGATGGACACAAAGGAAAAAGTTTTCGAAAAGTCGATTCGTTTTGTTCGTATTGGGAATTCTCTTCACCATCATGGCGTTGGGCTATGCGGCCTGGGGAATCACAGGGCAGACCCACCTCGAGCGGGGCCTCAGCTACCAAAAGGAAGGCCGCCTACCCGCGGCGGTCATTGAATTCCGAAACGCGGTGGAGAAAGCCCCAAATCTGCTTCAAGCAAGACAGGCATTGGGGTTAGCTTACCTTAATACTGGCAAGTTCCCACTGGCTCTGGGAGAATTTACCCGCCTCGCTCAGGTCGACCCGGAAAATCCGATGGTTCACCGAAACCTGGGAAAGCTTTACCTCATGGCAGGGGAGTGGGACAAGGCCAAGGAG
>JACZVJ010000153.1 GCA_022572725.1 Nitrospinota bacterium
AGCCAAGCCGCCGAAGCCCATCGGCTCCTGGCCACCAATCAAGTCAAAGGCAATTTCGTGTTATTGCCATGGGCAACGTAACAATTTTGATGCCTCCTCTATACCCTCGCCCCTGTGGGGAGAGGGCTAGGGTGAGGGGTTGAATTTAAATTTCATCCTCGCAAAAACCAAAAGGAAAAAATAACCATGAAACGCTTCAAACACACATTCAAATCAATCATCACGATACTGGCCGTTGTACCGTTTAGCCTCATTGGCGCTTTAGTGATGGGAGCAGTTGCTTCGAACCCAATAGAGCCGGAAGCAAAAACTATGGTCACCGCACCTGTCAGTTACCCAACGCTTCACAAAACCATCGAAGTGGATGGGCTCGATATTTTCTACCGTGAGGCGGGCCCGACCGATGCGCCAACCATTCTGTTGCTCCATGGTTTCCCAACATCCTCGCACATGTTCAGAAATTTGATTCCGGCCCTATCGGATCGGTTTCATATCATCGCCCCGGACTATCCGGGATTCGGCAACAGCTCCATGCCAATGGTCGATGAGTTTGACTACACGTTCGATAACCTAGCCAAAGTCATGGAGGCTTTCATTCAAAAGGTTGGGCTGAAAACGTACAGTCTGTACTTGATGGATTATGGGGCGCCAGTGGGATTCCGTCTTGCCGTGAGCCATCCGGAACGAGTCCAGGCACTCATCATCCAGAATGGCAACGCCTACGTCGAAGGAATCGACAACAATTTCTGGGAGCCGATCAAGGAGTACTGGAAAGATCGCGGAGCCATTAACAAGGGCCTCGACAACGAATGGTGGAAGAACGTCAAGGCCGCTTACAAGCAGCCGAACATGGCGAATGAGGACGCGCTCCGCTTCCTCGTCACCCTAGGCGCGACGCAGTGGCAGTACACCAACGGAGTTCGCAACAAGGAGATGATCAGCCCCGACAACTGGCACGTCACCCAGAGACTGCTGGATCGGCCGGGAAATGCGGAGATTCAACTTCAGCTGTTCTACAGCTACGGCTCGAACCCGCCGCTGTATCCCAAGTGGCAAGCCTACATGCGGGAACATCAACCGCCTACCCTGCTCGTGTGGGGAAAGAATGATGAGATCTTTCCAGCAGAAGGGGCACACCCGTACAAACGGGATTTGAAGGATTTGGAGTTCCATTTACTGGACACAGGACACTTCGCGCTTGAGGAAGATGGCAAGGTGATTGCTGAACACATTCGTCGATTTCTCGGAAAGAGTTGAGACCAGACCGATAACTGACACGGAAACTAAAGAAACTGACTGTTTTCCGCAGCTGGGTCTGGGAGTGAAGGAGAGCCCAATGGCAGAAGAAACCATGAAGAGTCCTAAGGTGACCTTGGACACCATTCTGGGCCATATCACCATGGAGATGACCTCCAGCCTTAACTTGCGCGAGGTGCTCAACGCCATTACACAGGGCCTGGTGGAAGATCTCGACGCGGCGTTCGCGCGAATTTGGCTGGTCGGACCAGGAGACCTCTGCACCGAATGTTACAAAGCGGCAGACTGTGCCAACCGGGAGCGGTGCCTGCACTTGGAAGCCAGTGCGGGGATGTATACCAACCTCAATGGAGAGTATCGCCGAATCCCCTTAGGGGCGCTGAAGATCGGCCGAATTGCACAAGGCGAAGGCCGTATGTGCACCAACGATGTGCTGAGCGAGGAGCGACTCCCGAACAAACAATGGCTCCGGGAGAATCGACTCCAGTCGTTTTGCGGGTATCCTCTCGTCTTTCGAAGCGAGCTTCTCGGCGTCGTGGCGATGTTCAGCCACCGCCTGATGACCGAGGAGGAGTTTGACCGATTGGCCCTCTTTGCGAATCAGGCCGCCATTGCGATCAAGAACGCGCAGCTGTTTGAGAGCGCGAAGCTCGCCGAGGTGGCTGCAATGCTCGGGGATATTGGACATGACATCAAGAACATGCTGATGCCAATCCTGAGCGGAACTGAACTGCTGCAGGAGGACCTTGATGAGTACTTTGGCGGGCTGCCCCCGCAAGAGACCAACCGCGGCAAGCGGACCCAGGAGTTCAGTCTGGAGATCCTCGGCATGATCCGTACCGGTGCCCGACGGATCCAGGAGCGCGTGCGGGAAATCGCCGATGCGGTCAAGGGCGCGAGGAGTCCGCTTCGATTGGGTCCGTGTCAGCTGGCTCCGGTGGTCGCGAGCGTGTTTGAAGCCCTGCGCGTTCTTGCGAATGAAAAGGGAATCACCTTCAGGACAGAAGGGCTCGACGACCTCCCCACGATCCAGGCCGATGACACGCGTTTGTTCAACGCGTTCTACAACCTCATCAACAATGCGATTCCGGAGGTCCCTGCGGGGGGATCAGTCACCGTGCGGGGTCAAACTGACTCGTCTGGGAAAGCCGTGGTGTTGTCCATTTCGGACACCGGCCGCGGGATGCCACCTGAGCTGCGTGACAGCCTGTTCACGAGTCGAGTGGTCAGTCGAAAAGCCGGCGGCACCGGCTTGGGGATCAAAATCGTCAAAGACGTGGTGGATGCGCATGGTGGGTCGATTGCCGTCGAGAGCGAAGAGGGGAAGGGTACGACCTTTCGTCTTCAACTCCCCATCGCCGGCCCCGAAATCCCTACTGAGAGACCCAGTGTCGCGCCCGTGACGCTGTCCCTTCTCTAAATTCATCCCCATTGAAAAACTTGAGGGTTTCAGATACCGCAAGGCTGGATGAGTTTTTTACCAAACGAGGATCCTGTTGTGGCAGTGTTGTGTTGTCTTTCCGATCGGCTCCTTGAAATGGTAAAGGAGCGTGAGCAGCGGGAAGCACGGGTGGAGGCAAATGAGCGCGGCTAACTTCTCTTCCGCACGCTCTAGTGGGCTGGTTTTTGCGCAAAGGTATTGAGTCGAGCCGGATTCGGTCTTCTAAGGAGCAGGGAATCTGCGTTGAAGCGTTTTCTCGTCTTCTTCAGAAAACCGATCACGGTGAATATTGGAATCCTGCAGAGCACTTCGCGAAACATGTACCCCCCGATTTATTGCTCCGTGAGTGAATAACTCATTTCAAGTCAATGACTAAATAATTCTCCAAAACCCCATAGGAACACGTTAGGATTTATTGATCAGCCCTTGCTGGACAAGTTCTTTCACCGCTTCGTCCACAATTTCCTTGATCACCGACTCGACGCTGGAAGGATTGTAGGTATCACTTTGTCCGACCCACACAAGCTTTCCCTGCTTGAGATCATAGAGCCGAGTCTCAATGGAATAGATGGTATCCGTTCGTAGATATCCTGGACCGTATGCGGCTCCCCAACCTGCTCCATAATACCCTCCGTAGAAAGAACGATGCCTAGGACCGATGTAGACCGGTGTGGGGGCTGTCACCTTTTGGGACTTCTCTACTACCCGCATGACCACAACCCCGGATGCGCCGGATCCTTCAATATGGGCTTTAGCTTGTGTTTCGTTCCGGAGATCAGCGGTGGGAATGATCGTGTAAGCGGGAACACCCTTGATGATGCCACGACTGGTCAACTCCTTGGCGAGGGCGTCTTCGGCCGGGCGTCTTACCCCTTCATTGGGGCTCATAACCAGGGCAATCACGGTGTCCCCTTTTTGGAAATGAAGGGGTTGAGAATCGGGATCCTTCCATGTCGTTGTCATGGTCGTGGAGGAGCAAGCGGTCAGGGACATAGTCAATATGATTAAGACAAGGGTGAGTATCTTTGGAAGCACGGGATGCCTCCTTTCATAAAGCGAAATTTCCTACATTATGACGTAAACCGGGTTCGGGAACAGGAAAAATAAACGCCCTTTTGGCCGAGCAGAAAAGTACCGACGAGGCAGCGCGGTGTCAATCACACCAATCAGCAGTCTCAAAATGGGGGGGCACCTTGCGATGAGGGCCTCACCGGTCTCTGAGTCAATACTCATGCCTGACCCCATCTTTGGCATCACGGTGATCATACGACCACCTCACTGCCTGAATCATCCATTCACCAGAAAATGCGCGCCGATTCCTGCCGCGTAGCCGAGGGCAATGATCGGGGTCCATTTGATGTGGCTAAGAAAGGTGTACTGACCACGAGAGGTGCCCATCAGCGCGACACCAGCAGCTGACCCGATGGACAGTAAACTTCCCCCAACGCCACACGTCAGGGTAACCAAGAGCCATTGGAAATGGTTCATCTCCGGTTGCATGCTCAACACGGAGAACATGACGGGGATGTTGTCGATCACAGCAGAGACCACTCCCAGTACCACATTCGCGGCACTCGGTCCCCAATTCCCATACATAATGGATGAGGCCAGTTCGAGATAACCAATGAACGCGAGCCCGCCCACGCTAAACATCACGCCGAAGAAAAACAGCAACGTATCCCATTCAACAAGCTTCACAGCGTTGAAAAAATCATATGACGGCTCTCCTTCCTGCCGGGTTCTTCGGAGAAAATATGCCAGGAACATGAGAAGAGAGAGCCCGGTCATCATGCCCATGAATGGGGGAATGCCAAAGAACTGTTCATACGAGACGGCCATAGCAATGGTCAGAAGCCCAAGAAAGATTGCACGCTTTGCCCCGCGGACCATGCGAACATGTTCTTCCAGCTTTTGGGGTGTATCTGCTGGAACAAAAAAACTCATGACCACGGCCGGCACGAGATAGGTGACCACAGAGGGAATGAATAACGAAAAAAATTCGAAGAACTCCACGCGTCCGGACTGCCAAACCATTAAGGTGGTAATATCACCGAACGGACTGAAAGCACCGCCTGCGTTGGCTGCGCACACGACGTTGACCATCGAGACCGCGACGAACTGTGGTTTATTCGCACCCACAGCCAAGACCACTGCTCCCATGACGAGTGAGGTGGTCAGGTTATCTGCAATGGCCGATAGAAAGAAGGCGATCACGCCGGTGACCCAAAAGAGCTGCCGGTAACTTAACCCCTTCCCGACCAGCCACGAACGTAGGGCCGCGAATACATTTCCTGATTCCAGGGCACCGATGTAGGTCATGGCCGCGAAGAGAAAGAGCATCAAGCTGCCGTATTCATCGAGATCATGAAAAATGGCGTGTTTGAGTTGTTCGTGAGTGACATTGTATTCAGGTGCTGCATAACCGATCACCGCCCAGATGATGCCTGCACCGAGCATGACCGGTTTGGATTTCCGCAAACGGGTCTGCTCCTCGGTCATCACAAGGATGTAGGACAGGAGAAAGATAATCAGGCAAAAGATGGCACGCGGATCTTTTGTCGCGGGGCGGATTATAAGGTCTCGTGGTTCAGACGCGAAGACCTCCAGAGGTAAGCAGACGATAAATCCAATGAAAGCAAGACAAAATAACCCTATTCTCATGACCACGTGTGATGACCTGTCCCTTCTATACATTCATCCCCATTGAAAAACTTGAGGGTTTCAGATACCGCAAGGCTGGATGAGTTTTTTGACCATACGGGATATTTGAGGTTCTTCATCATCCAATCCTCCCAGAGCAGTTTTGTGTGA
>JACZVJ010000057.1:0-15647 GCA_022572725.1 Nitrospinota bacterium
TGGGAGGGATGCACACCTGAAAGATACCTGTCCTCATCCAAGCCAAACTCCCTCGCCCCCGAGATGGGGGAGAGGGTTGGGGTGAGGGGGTTGAAAAACCATTGCAGGCGGCTCGGGAGGTCAGGGTTTAGGAAAAGCGTGGGCAGCTTGGACGCAGGATTAAAAAAAGGCCACTTGCTATACTGCCCACGTTCACACAATATCCCCCAACTCTTGAGCGCACTTCCTTATGTTTTTAGGGTCTTCGTGGAATTGAGTGGGTAGAATTGGCCGGCAAATTGTCTAACATTCGTTCTGGACAATGCATTGGTGAGATTTTATCGTTCTGGTCCCCCACTTTGGAAAAGGGGGGCTAGGGGGGATTTTCAAGATGCATTCCTACCGCCGCAACCTGAAACAGATCGCCCGAAACTTACGAGCTAACATGACCGAGAGCGAACAAGTGCTCTGGTCCCGGCTGCGCGGCAAACAGCTTCGCTCCATCCAGTTTTATCGGCAAAAGCCAATTGGAGGCGCTATTGTAGATTTTTACGCCCCCAAAGCGAAGTTGGTGGTAGAGGTTGATGGATCGCAACACCTGGATGAGGAGTATGCCCAAAAAGATGCGAGGCGAAGCGTTTCCTTGGAACAGCAAGGGTTACGCCTATTGCGCTTTAGTAACTTGCAGGTGTTACAAGAACTCGATGCAGTGGTGGAAGCGATCTTTCAGGCTTTACCAGATCCGGAAAAGAAAATCCCCCCAAGCCCCCCTTTATCAAAGGGGGGATGAACGGAAATACCCAAACATTACCCACACGATTACGCGAAGAGCCTGTTTTTACAAATGTGTATGAGAAAAGAGCCAAATTCACCTTGACACCCTTGGCAATTGATATATACACGGCGACATTAATCACTGCACACTCTGTCATTCCCGCGAATGCGGGAATCCAGGAAGGAACTGGATTCCGGGTCAAGCCCGGAGTGACAAATCGGAAAGGACTTATGTCGGTATGTATAGTGTGGCCATGACAAAAGGCGAAATCAATAACCCACCTTTAGTCGCAAAGAATAGCCTCGGCTCTTAACAACTCCCTCAGCGCCATGGCAACGATCTATCTGTCATCCACGTACGAGGACCTGCAAGACTATCGCCGCGTCGTGTTCGATGCGCTTCGAAAGGCTGACTACACCGTCATGGCGATGGAGGATTATGTCGCAGCAGATCAGCGGCCCGTCGATAAATGTCTTCTGGATGTGGAGAGGACCGACATTTACGTCGGGCTGTTCGCGTTTCGCTATGGGTACGTCCCACCGCCCCACCACAGCAATCCCAACAGATGGTCCATCACCGAGTTGGAATTCCGGCATGCCGAGGAGCTCCAGAAACCCTGCCTAACTTTTCTAGCGAAAGAGGACGCAGGTATTCCGCTCAAGCTCGTAGATGCGTACACGGGCGACGGAGAGAAAGGCGAGCGCATCAATAAGTTGCGGCAGTACTTGCTCACGGAGAGGCTGGCGAGCGCCTTTTCATCGCCCCACGAGCTTTCCACCCTCGTTCTTGCCGCAGTCACCAAGCACCGAGATGCTACGAGGGCGCCGGAATCATCTGGCCTTCACGAACCGCAGACAACGGCGGCTGTCACCTGGGATATCGCAAAGAATGGATCGCCGTATCCTGGCTTGATGCATTTCACGCGCAAGTATGCCCCGGTATTCTTTGGGCGCGACGCGGAGGTCCGCGAGATTCTCGACCGCGTACGATTGCCTGAGGGACGGTTCCTTATCATTAGCGGGGCTTCCGGCACCGGCAAGTCGTCGCTTGTAGACGCCGGTGTGTTACCAAGAATTGAGGAGAGCGGGATTGCCGGAGATAAGAAGTACGTATGCGTGCGCATGGTGCCGAGCCAGGGGGGTCATCTCTTCGACGCGCTAGTGCGGCCACTTCATGCCTATGCTGGCCATGCAGGCATTGATGCCTACGAATTAGCGGACGAATTGGCGCGGCAACCCGATACCCTACCACAGCGAATCCAGGACATCGTGTCCAAGGGCTTGAACGGCGGTGGTCTTGTTGTGTTCCTGGACCAGATGGAAGAACTGTTTACCGTTCGCGACCGGGCGCAGGCCCATGCCTTTCTGTCCGCGCTGTATCGGGCTGCCAATCCCGGCACCCTGAACGTCATTGCGACGATACGGAGTGATTTCGTGCATCACTGTTATGAGCACGAGGACCTGCTGAGGGTACTCAACGGGCGAGGTCACATCGGGCTCGGCCCCATCGATGTGATCAGTGTACACGAGATGATCAGCAAACCGGCACAATGCGCAGGGTTGTCCATTCCCGAAAGGCTCGTGCGGCGTCTCGCAGGAGAAACCGGACAGGAGCCGGGGAGTTTGCCGCTTCTTGCGTTCGCGTTGCGGGAGCTGTTCGAAAATCGGGATGGGAACGAACTCACCGAGAAGACATACAAAGAACTGGGTGGCCTTGCCGGTGCGATGCGCAAGCATGTCAAAACGGTTGAAGAAAAAGTCGCCACGTCTTTCAGGATCACTGAGAAGGATGTGTATTCCAAGATTTTCGGACCGCTCGTCGTTGTGAATCTTGACGGCCAGCCCACCCGAAGGCGGACAGCGAAGGAAAGTTTTGGCGCTGATCTGAGGACCGTGATCGATGTCTTGATCAAGGAGCGATTGCTCAACGCTGAGGGGGAGGGCCACGAGAGTGTCGTGTCAGTGGCTCATGAAAAGCTATTCGAAGCCTGGCCGACATTGGCACGGTGGATCGCCGACAACCGAAATGATTTGTTTGTCCTTCGTCAGGCTGAGATTGAAGCAGGTGAGTGGGAATGGCACGGCTATGATCTCAAGTACCTGTGGCATGAGGACCGCCTCAAGAGGTTACAAGAACTTATCAAACGCTTCGGTGCCGAGCAGGTTAATGACGCAGTTCGACTGTATGCCGCACCACAAAACAGTTTAATCGAGCGTCTTAGCGACAATTCACTCTGGCATCAAGAGCGACTCACCATTGGTCGGTACCTGGCAGCACTCGGTGATTCGCGGCCTGGCGTCGGGCTTCGGGAAGATGGGCTTCCGGACATCGAGTGGATAGAAATACCAGGCGGTCAAGTCACGTTAGAAGAAGTGGAACACCCGTTCAAAGTCAAAGCCTTTCGGATGGCCCGGTATCTCGTCACGAACATGCAGTTTGAGGCGTTTGTCAACGCGGAGAATGGCTACCGAAACAAGGAGTGGTGGAAAGGCATCCAACGGAGCGAAGCGCCTGCTCCACCCAGTTGGAATGAGGCCAATGCCCCTCGGGAAACGGTGTCCTGGTTCGAAGCGGTGGCCTTCTGCAGGTGGCTCAGTCAGCGGACGGGGTCGAACATTCGCTTACCCGCCGAGTGGGAATGGCAACAGGCTGCGACGGGGGGAGAGCCAAAACGTGAATATCCATGGCCCGGTGGGTGGGATGCGACCCGGTGCAATAGCGATGAGAGCCGACTGAACCGCACGTCGGCCGTAGGAATGTATCCAAGTGGAGTCACCCAGCAAGGTGTCCTGGATATGGCGGGTAATGTCGATGAGTGGTGCCTGAACACGTATGACAAACCAGAGCCCCCAGAGTCGCTGCGCATTGACGACACAGATACGCGGCGCGTGATCCGGGGCGGCTCCTGGCTCAACACTCCGGTGCTCTTGCGTTCTTCCTACCGGGACAGGTACACCGCCGACTACCGGACCAACTACGCCATCGGTTTCCGTCTTGCCCAGGGCACCCGCTAACCCTTTGCCCTTTGTCCTTTTACCCTTTTCCCATGGGGTGAGCTTGTCATATTCCAACAAGGGCAAGTTCCGTATAGAGCGATTTCCGAATAAAGCAAGCAAGGTACCGGTCGGGATCGACTGCTTTACTTTTCTATGATAAAGTAAAGCAGGATAAGGAGGGGATTGTATGGGGGTGCAAAAATTGAGCAGCAAAAATCAGATTGTGATTCCCAAGGAGGCTCGAAAAGCCATGCGGGTCAAGAGTGGCGACGAACTCCTTGTCGTTGTCAAAGGGGATGTCACGGTAGTCATGCCTAAGCCAAGGGAGTATGGAAAAGCACTTCGAGGCCTGGGAAAAGGAATCTATCCACCCGGATATCTCAAGCGGGAACGGAAATCGTGGTAAGTCCCAGGATGCCGGCGCGAGGACATCGGCGACTAGGGATTGATACGAATATCCTGATCTATCTTGTCCAGAATCATCCCCAGTATGGAGAGCCCTGCGGTGCCCTTTTTGACCGTATTGAACGCGGACACATTGAAGCCGTGACTTCAGTCGTCTCCATGTTGGAGGTGTTAGTTCAACCCTATCGACTCAAGAAGAACCACCTGGTCGCCAAATTTTATGCATTGTTGACCACCTACCCGGGATTGACATGGCTCCCTGTCTCTCTGGAGGTGGCAGATCGTGCCGCTGAATTACGGGCTCGTTATCACGTCAGCACACCCGATGCGATTCAAATCGCCACGGCGTTGAACTGGCAGGCCACAGGATTTGTCGGAAACGATAGGGCGTTGAAAAAGGTTAAAGAAATTGAATGCCTGATTCTGGCTGATTTGATGGAAGGATAGGACGAACCACCTTCTGCTATGGGCTCCAGTGCTTGTAGGGCGGGCACCGCCCGCCACCTATTCTTCATCACCACGAGTGCATGAATTCGGTGGGCGATGCCTACCCTAAAGAGTTACTCGCGTATTTCGAGTGTATGAGTTCGGTGGGCGGTGCCCACCCTACAAACCTCACTTCTGCACGAACCACCTCCTCGCCTCTAGTCATACTTTCTTCATGTGTCCACAATGGCAGGGGAAATCCAAGCCTTTCCCTGGGAGGGCTTTACAACGCAATTCCAAAACGCCTCAGAACGGCCCTTATTCCTGGCTTGCGTATACCCAAACGGCATAAGGTGGGATCTTGAGTGAGGCGCCGGTACGTGAAATGGAAAGGAAAGGAGGAGCTACCAGGTCTTCCTGACCTCCATAGGCTTGGGTGTTGCTGTCCAGGCAGAGTTGCCAGTTTCCTAGGGGTTTTTTAATCGTCAGGGTGGTCGCCTCTTTGTTGAATCCAAGCAGGATGAAGGCAGGGGGGGAGGACCGTCCCTCCCGTTGAATGATCAGGATTTGTGGTTTGGGGTAGGACCACGTCTTCATGGTGCTTGCGGTTTTTGCTGGCCCGAGGACCGGGTTGGATTTTCGAAGGCCAATCAGTGTGTGGTGCCAATTGAGAAGAGCGCGATGCCGTTGGTTCGTTTCAAAGTTTGGTGCAAGGCGGGATCGCTCAATAGTTTCGTGATTATACGGATCTGATGTTTCTTGCCATCCGAAGGAAGCGAACTCGGCCTTGCGACCCTGCCGGACGGCTTCAATCAATCCAGGATCACCGTGGTCAATAAAGTATAAAAATGGTTGGGTCTCTCCATACTCTTCGCCCATGAATAACAAGGGGGTATTGGGGGATAACAGAACACCCGCCGCGGCGACCTTCAGGGCTGGGAAAGGGACCAGTGTGGAGAGGCGATCCCCTTGGGCTCGATTACCGATTTGATCATGATTTTGAGCATATACCACGAATTGGGTGGGCTTCGTCCCCTTTGAGGAGTTTCCGTGACGGCGACGCCGGAATTGGCAATATTGACCGGAAAAGACAAACCCTGTTTCCAGGGCGGTTGCGAGTTGGTCCAACTTTCCAAAGTCCTGGTAGTAGCCTCTGGTTTCTTTGGTCAATAAGCAGTGGAGGGCGTGGTGGAAATCGTCATTCCACTGAGCATCTAACCCGTAGCCGCTTTTGTGTGATGGGGAAATGACTCGGGAATCATTGAGGTCGCTTTCGGCAATGATGGGGACCTGCCGACCGAGATGTTTGGCTGCATGATGAACTGCTTCACCAAGCTCTTGGAGCAAATGCTTGGCGCTAAAGTCAAAAATGCCATGAATCGCATCGAGACGGAGGGCGTCGATGTGGTATTCCGTGATCCAATATACAGCGTTGCTGATGACGAAATGTCGGACCGCATCGCTGTCACGGCCATCAAAGTTCATCCCGGGGCCCCAAGCCGTGGAATACCGATTGGTGAAATAGGGTCCGAAGTCGCCGAGGTAATTTCCCTCGGGGCCCAGATGGTTGTACACCACGTCCAACACCACGGCCAAGCCGTGCGCGTGACAGGCATTGACCAGGCGTTTGAGGCTCTCCGGCCCTCCGTAGCTCGCCTGTGGGGCGAAAAGATAGGCGCCATCGTAGCCCCAATTTCGGGTTCCAGGAAATTGGGCGACAGGCATCAATTCAATAGCCGTGACCCCCACTTCATCGCGGAGGTACGACAGGCGTGAAATAATTGCGTCAAATGTTCCTTCTGAGGTGAAGGTTCCGGTGTGCAATTCATAGATAATGAATTGGTCTAAAGAGAGGCCCTTCCACTGGTGATCGGTCCATTGAAACGCTCGGGGGTCACAAACTTCCGAAGGTCCGTGAACACCCTCAGGTTGAAAACGAGAAACGGGATCGGGACGCTCCAAGGCGTCATTCAGAATGAAGCGGTACCGGGTTCCTGCGGAAACGGGTGAAACGTTCCCTTCCCAATACCCATGTTCCCGTTGTGTTAAGGGATGTGCCTTGGCATGATTGTCCAAGAGGCGGACTCCGAGGGAGTTGACTTGAGGCGCCCACACCCGGAACCGAACGGTGGAAGGCCCGACAAGGGTGGCCCCTAGATCCAATTCCCACTCGAGCTGTGGCTCGGGAGTTGATCGCTTTCTTGGCATACTGTGGTTTCTTATGGGCGGAAGGCGGTGATTGGTTGGAAGTGAATCATAACAAAAACCACATTGAGACGCACAGCCTCAACAGCCTGAGGGTCATGATATGGAACCTTCTTTTGAGAGGTTTCCTAAAGGTCCTTTCAAATTGCTAGTGAATCCCTTGTTAGGGTAAGGTACGCAGCGCTTAAGGGCGGGGAAGTCTAACTTTGTACTCATGAAGAGAGAGGGCCAAGAATGAAGCGGTGGCCAGGGCGCCCCTATCCCCAAGGAGCCACATGGGATGGCGAGGGAGTGAACTTCGCCCTGTTTTCGGAAAATGCGACCGGGGTCGAACTCTGCCTTTTCGACCATAAAGACCATGAGAAGGAATCCCATCGAATTTGGATGGAAGAGCGGACCGACCAGGTCTGGCACTTGTACCTCCCGGAGGTCAGGCCGGGCCAAGTCTATGGCTATCGGGTGCACGGGCCGTATGAACCCGAGGCCGGCCACCGGTTCAATCCCTCCAAATTACTGATAGATCCGTATGCCAAGGCGTTAACCGGAATCATCAAGTGGTCGGATGCCATGTTCGGCTATCGAGTGGGTGATCCTGCCGAAGATCTCTCATACGATGAGCGGAATAACGCTGGAAACATTCCCAAATGCGTGGTTATTGATCAGGCCTTCACTTGGGGGGGGGATACGTTGTTGGAAACCCCGTGGGACAAAACCGTCATTTATGAGGTCCATGTGAAGGGTTTGACGATGCGACATCCCGATGTGCCCAAGGAGCTCCGTGGGACCTATGCGGGATTAGCCTCCCCTCCCATTATTGAGTACCTCCAACGTCTCGGTGTGACCGCGGTCGAGCTGCTTCCCATTCACCATTTCGTGACCGACAAGCATTTATATGACCGAGGAGTGACCAATTACTGGGGTTATAATTCTATTGGGTTTTTGGCGCCGGACATTCGTTATTCGGCCTTTCCTGATCGAGGGCGGAAAGTCTATGAATTTAAAACCATGGTCAAAACCCTCCATAGTGCGGGAATCGAGATCATCCTCGATGTTGTGTACAACCACACGGGGGAGGGAAACCAGATGGGACCGACCCTGTCGTTTCGCGGGATTGACAACGCCACCTATTATCGCCTGATGCCGGACAATCCCAGGTATTATAAGGATTACACGGGGTGCGGGAATACGTTGAACGTGAGGCACCCGAGAACGTTGCAACTGATCATGGACAGCCTGCGTTATTGGGTGTTGGAGATGCATGTGGATGGATTTCGATTTGATTTGGCTTCCACGCTGGCTCGAGAGCTGCACGATGTGGACAAGTTGAGTGCCTTTTTCGATATCATCCACCAAGACCCTGTCCTCTCCCAAGTCAAGTTGATTGCGGAGCCCTGGGATCTGGGAGAAGGTGGGTACCAGGTTGGCAATTTCCCACCGGGGTGGGCGGAGTGGAACGGAAAATACCGGGATGCGATCCGGCGTTATTGGAAAGGGGATGGAGGGCTGTTAGGGGAGATGGCCTACCGGCTCTCAGGCAGTAGCGATCTCTATGAAGCCAGTGGCCGCCGACCCTTTGCGAGCATTAACTTTGTCACGGCTCATGACGGTTTTACCCTGCGGGATTTAGTGTCCTATGACCAAAAGCACAATGAAGCCAATGGCGAGAACAATCGAGACGGTACTGATGACAACCTGAGCTGGAATTGCGGGGTAGAGGGCCCAACGGATAACCCCGCTATTCTTGAATTGCGGGAACGCCAAAAGCGGAATTTCCTGGCGACGCTGTTACTGTCCCAGGGAGTGCCTATGATCTGCGGAGGCGATGAAGTTGGGCGAACGCAACATGGGAACAACAATGCGTATTGTCAGGACAGTGAAATTAGTTGGTTCGACTGGAACCTTGACCGTTCCTCCCAGCAATTGTTGGCCTTCACCCGACAGGTCATCCAGCTTCAGCAGGAGCATCCGGTCTTTCAGCGCCGCCGATTTTTTCAAGGCCGTCGAATTCGGGGCTCCGAAGTTAAAGACATTTCTTGGCTTCGGCCAGATGGGAAAGAGATGGACGACGAAGAGTGGAACAAGGGATTTCAGGCACTCGCTCTTCGACTTGCTGGGGATGCTATCGAAGAGGCCGATTCCAGAGGACGGCCGATCAAGGATGATACTTTTCTCTTGTTGCTCAATGCCTATCAAGACCCCGTTTCTTTTACCCTTCCCGCGCATAAGCGGGGGATTCGGTGGGAATTAGTTTTTGATACCGCTGTGCCCGTTCCTCCCAAGCGCCCCAGGCTTTTTAAGGGTGGACAAACCTATAGTGTGACTGGCCGGACTCTCGCGCTGCTCTGCTTACGGATGGAGGGCGAGAAAGCCAGTCAGTAATCAGGCTTGTGGGGTGTGAGGAATCCCCCCCAACAGCGTATTCTCAGATCATTCGTGATGCGAAAACCTGACTTTTGAGCCGAGTCCTCACCAAGTCTCTTGCCCGATTGTCTTTAGCCTGGCCCTCAACCTACCGATCTGATAGAACACATAGTGGTCAATCCAGAAACGTCTCCCTTCTTCAATCCAGGTGCCTGCAACTTCCAGGGAATATCCAGTACCCAACAGGAGTGTGGAGTTGTCTATCCTGATCCACAAGTTAATCGACTGCTTAGAAAACGCGTGAGGCGTCAGGGGTGAGGCGTGGGGGGAAACCCCATAATTCGTGAGGCGTTAGGCGTGAAACGTGAGGCGAAAATCCTTCTTCGCGCCTTACGCTTGACGCTTCACAAGGTTTGTTGCCCATTTTCACATGGAAAATTGATGGGGTCATCATGAGCAGGAGTACTGTTATGAAACTGGTGGGACTTTGTGGATTGTTGGGTGTTGCTTTCACTGGCCTACTCCATCTTTCTTCTGCTACCGGGGAAGCGCCTCCGTACACATTTACGAAAATCGCCGATACCCGAGAGGGTAACTATCTCGCCTTTTCTCCCACCCCATCTATTGATGACACCGGGCGAGTGCTTTTTGTTGCGGATCTAGCGGGTGGGGGACAAGGGATTTTTGTTGGTGATGGGGTTTCGCTCAATCGCATCGCTGACACTTCTGGTGACTTTGAAGAATTTGGGCGAAGCCCTGCCATGAGTCGTAACGGAAATCTTGCCTTTTTCACGACTCTGGATTCCGGAGAGATGGGGTATTTCCGTGGCCCCAATCCAGCACGAGACCTGATTTATGGTAGCCACCTTTTTTCGAACTTTGGGGATATCGTCGTGAATAATCAGGGGACAGTTGTGTTTAAAGCGAAAAAGCTGAAGGGTTTCAAAAAAAACAGACAAATATTTCTTGGAAATGGCGGGAAACCGAGAGAAATTCCTCAGTCGGCCCATAGTCAGGCCGGGTTTCCTTCCATTAATAATCTGGGCCAAGTGGCCTTTTCCATTGGGGATCGTGTCTTTGTGAGCAATGGTCGGACGACCACGATCATCGCCGAAACTCAAGACCCAATGTTTCTCTTTTACCGTCCCGTTATCAACGATAAGGGTATGGTTATTGTCCAGACGGCGTCAGAAGGTTGGGCGAAGAGGATTGAGAAGCGAATCGTGGCTATTGATGGTGAAAGGATGACGACCCTTGTCAGTACCGACGGCCATTTTCGGGAATTTTTTAGCGCCCATGCGGTTAACAATGAAGGCCAAATAGTGTTTAGTGCCATTTTGGATACTGGTGAGGAAGGATTGTTTACCGGCCCATTCCCCGTTACTGACAAAGTTATCATGCGCGGAGATGAACTGTTTGGGGCAAGAATCACTGATGAACTGGGGATTTCCAACCAAAGCCTCAATGATGCTGGCCAAGTTGCCTTCTTCGCCCGCCACGAGGATGGTACCCAGGGTATCTATCGCGCCGACCCCCGGACGCTTTGACCTGTTATGATTGAGTCTGTTGGAGGAGTGAATGGCAATCGACCTTAGGGACCAAACTCGACCCTCCACTACCCTTTGATCTACATGGAAGTCCGGTTTCATTGAAGTTCATCGAAGCCATCTGGTAAGCTTCCCCCCCTCTTCCAACGTCCATTCACAGCTCACACAGAAGGGTCAGGATATGGCCGGTTTGAACCATGCCTTGATCAGTGTTTCTGATAAGACAGGAGTCCTTGAGATGGCTAGGGGTCTTGCTGGGCTGGGTGCGACTATTCTTTCCACCGGTGGGACAGCCAAGGCCTTGCGTGAGGCTGGGTTAACCGTCACGGATGTGTCCTCCTACACTGGGGCACCGGAAATTCTGGATGGTCGGGTGAAGACGCTCCACCCCAAAATCCATGGGGGGCTTTTGGGGCGTCGCCAGCTAGAGTCCCATGTCAACCAAATGAAGGAGCAGGGGATTGAGCCCATTGATGTGGTAATCGTCAATCTTTATCCGTTTGAATCCACGATTTCCAACCCTGATTGCTCGTTTGAGGACGCTATTGAAAATATCGACATTGGTGGGCCCTCCATGCTGCGGTCGGCGGCGAAGAATCACCAGGATGTCCTGGTGGTTGTCGATCCTCAAGATTATAGCCGAGTCCTGGAGGCGTTACAGGGTGGGGAGGTTCCTTTAACCCTCCGGCTGGAACTGGCTCGAAAAGTCTTTCAACATACCTCCCAGTATGATGGTCTTATTGCAAGCTATCTTGCACACCAAGATGGTGAGGATGGAAAGGCTAAATTTCCAGCGCATTTGATGCTCCATTATGAGCGGGTGGAGTTACTCCGGTATGGGGAAAACCCCCATCAGGAGGGGGCGTTTTATCGTGAGAGAGGTTCCACGGAGCCTTCCATTTCCCATGCCAGGCAGCTTCATGGCAAGGCAATGTCCTACAACAATTATCTTGATGCCAACGCGGCCTTGGAACTCGTGAAAGAGTTTGAAGAGACCACGGTCGTGATTGTGAAGCACAGCAATCCCTGTGGGGTTGCAGTGGGGGCCACCCCGGTGGAGGCCTATGTCCGGGCACGGGAAACCGATTCCGTGTCGGCCTTCGGGGGGGTCATCGCCTGCAATCACCCCGTTGATCTGGTGATGGCCAAGGAAGTGACCTCAACCTTTGTGGAAGTATTGGTGGCTCCGGAATTTTCCGAGGATGCGTTGGCCGAATTAAAGCGCAAAAAGGATCTTCGCTTGCTGGCAGTGGGGTCATTGGATCATAAGCATCGGGAAGGATACGATCTGAAAAGACTTGTGGGCGGGTTGATTCTTCAAGACCGTGACCTGGGGACCTTAGCTGACATTAAAGCGTTGAAAGTGCCAACACAACGAGGCCCGGATGATGCCGAATATGAGGCGTGCGCGTTTGCGTGGAAAGTCTGCAAGCATGTGAAATCCAACGCCATTGTGTTTGCGAAGGTTGGGCAGATCGTAGGGATTGGCGCTGGACAAATGAGTCGGGTTGATTCTGTAAAATTGGCTGAAATGAAAGCCAACCTGCCCATTCAGGGGTGTGTGATGGCCTCGGATGCCTTTTTCCCCTTCCGTGACGGGATCGACGTGGCGGCCAAGGCGGGTGTGACCGCGGTCGTCCAACCGGGTGGGTCTATTCGGGATGAGGAGGTCATCAAGGCCGCCGATGAGCACAACATGGCAATGATATTCACCGGGATACGCCATTTCAGGCATTAAGCCTGACTCCGAGGGACCATACTTTCCTGGCGAGTCGGTGGACAAGCGATTTAAAAAAGTAAACCCGCCAGTTTTTCTCTTTACGTTCGGCTTTGACGGATAATCCCCCTTTCCTCTCAGGTTCTCTTGAAAATTAAAGATACGACTCAAATTGGGAGAGGGTGATCCACGCGGGGCCGATCATCGGAAGGTACGGGTAGCTGGGTAACATCCGAGGGCTAGTCGAACCGACCATTCCTTAAGATTGTAGGTGTTATTCAGATCATGAAAATTTTAGTCATTGGGGGTGGCGGAAGGGAACATGCATTAGTGTGGAAGCTAGCCCAAAGTCCCCGAGTCTCGACCCTTTACTGTGCCCCGGGGAATGCGGGCATAAGCCGGTTGGCGACCTGTGTCCCAATTCCTGCCGACGACTTGGCGGGCCTAAAAAAATTTGCGCAAGAAAATAATATTGGTCTCACAGTAGTTGGCCCAGAGGCTCCCTTGGCTTTAGGGATTGCTGATGAATTTCGCCAGGCTAAGCTACGGATTTTCGGACCGACCCGGAATGCTGCCAAAATTGAATCGAGCAAAGCTTTCGCCAAGGACCTGATGGTCCGGCAGCACATTCCCACCGCGCCGGCTCACACATTCGAGAGCCTAGGGCCGGCCTTGAAGTACCTTGAGTCCCGGCCTGCTCCAATGGTGGTGAAGGCGGATGGGTTAGCCCAGGGGAAGGGGGTGGTGGTAGCCGCCACCCACGATGATGCGAAGGAAGCCGTGGTGGACATGTTGGAACGCCAAACCTTTGGCCTGGCCGGGAAACGAGTGGTGATTGAAGAGTGTCTCCAAGGGGAAGAAATAACTCTCATGGCGTTTGCCGATGGCAAGACGGTCGTGCCCATGGTCGCTGCGCAAGATCATAAGCGGGTAGGGGATGCGGATACAGGTCCGAATACTGGTGGGATGGGCGCTTTTGCTCCGTCCCCTATTGTAACCGCCGGCCTTCGTGACCGAATTGTTCGCGAGATTTTATATCCTGCGATTGAAGGGCTGTCTCGCGTTGGAAGTCCGTTTTATGGTGTGCTGTATGCCGGGCTCATGGTCAAGGATGGCGAACCATTTGTCCTGGAATTCAACGCCCGCTTCGGTGATCCGGAAACGCAGGTGGTGTTGCCACTCCTCAAGACCGATCTGGTCAACGTGCTGGAGGCTGTGATAGAGCACCGTTTGGATCAGTTACAGATTGAGTGGACTGAACAGGCTGCCGTGTGTGTAGCTCTCACCTCTGGAGGATATCCCGGCGCCTATCGGAAAGGTTTGCCAATCACCGGATGTAATGATGATCGGTTCTCTGAAGATGTGATGATGTTTCACGCTGGAACGGCATGGAAGGATAATAATCTTGTG
Organism: Nitrospinota bacterium; assembly: GCA_022572725.1. GTDB lineage: Bacteria > Nitrospirota > Nitrospiria > Nitrospirales > UBA8639 > JACZVJ01. Next base: position 13,822 of record JACZVJ010000057.1, read on the forward strand.
ACGGCCGGAGGAAGGGTTCTCGGCGCGACGGGATTGGGCCCTGATCTTTCCACTGCTCGCAGTCGAGCATATGAAGCAGCGAAGGCCATTACCTTCGATGGCGTGCATTTCCGGCAAGACATTGCAGGCCGGGTAGGGGGCCCCGTTTCCTGATTGAGTGATCAGAGATCAGGGTGGCAAAGATCCTTCAAGTGCCTGTCAATCCCTGTCCTTCCCTTTTGGAAGAGATCACCCATTGTGTGGCTCATGGGGGAGTTCTAGCCGTGGCCACCGAGAGTTTTTATGCATTAGCGGGGTCAGCCACTCATTCAGAAGCGGTTTCCAGAGTGGCCCGGATAAAAGGCGGACCCAATCCTAAACCCATTCTGATCTTAATCGGTGACCTGAGCCAACTCGCTCACTTCATTTCCTCTCTTCCCCCTCCTGCCATCCCACTTTTCGACCGGTTTTGGCCTGGACCCCTCACGGCTGTCCTTCCTGCCCATCCGGGTTTGAGTCCTGATTTGACCGTAGGTACCGGAACGATTGGGGTACGACAACCTGGAAGCACCACACTTCTTTCGTTACTCCGGGGAGTTGGTCCCCTCACCGGGACAAGTGCCAACCGGTCCGGTGCCCCACCCCCGCAAACGGCTTTGGAGGTTCAGGAGACTTTGGGGGATGAAGTCGACCTCATCATTGATGACGGTCCAACTCCTGGAGGAAAGCCGTCCACTGTCCTTAACCTCTTTGGGGAAATCCGTATCATTCGAGAAGGACCGATCTCCAAAGAAGAGATCCGCACTGCCCTTTCCTCAAAGGGATTTACCCTGGTGGATTAAGGCGTTGGTGAACTTCGGTAACCGAAAGTAGGGGAGTCTTCAAAAGTATTTGGGCTTTGCCGAGGTCAAAGGTGAGATCCCGCGGCCTGGTGAGCCCCGATTCCGCCAAGGTTGAAGGGCGAACCGTCGGGGTTGGGGTCCGTTGGAGCATGCCCAAAATAGCCAATCCGAAGTCCCAACGATTCAAAGGCTGGGGCCCCGCAATGTGAAGAACACCGGAGTAGTCGATTTCCACCAATTCCAGGAGGGCCAGGGACAAGGTTTCTACCCAAATGGGGCAACGTATTTCATCGGTAAAGAGTCGAACGGGTTCTCCCTTCTCCATCCCCTCCAGGAGCCATTGTGTCTGATGATCCGGGGGATCAATTCCATAAATGAGTGAAGGACGCACTATGACGGCTCGCGGGTTGAGACCACTCACCTCGGTTTCCGCCTGAGCTTTGGCCTTCCCATAGGGTGAGACAGGGGAGGGGGGGCTCTCTTCTTGATAAGGCGAATTTTCACCATCGAACACCATATCAGTTGAGACATGGATAAAGTGGGTGCCCATGGAGGCCGTAATCTCGGCAAGGTTTCGGGCTGCAGGGAGGATACTTGTGAGACTCTTCTGGGTTTGGCTAGAGCAGGCGGTGTGGATAATTGCACTGGGGCGTAGGCGGGTGAGTAGATGCAAGACTTGGTCTTTGTCACTCAGATCACAACGGTGGTACGTCACCCGATTGGAGACGGGAGGAGCCGTGTGTAAATAGGAGGCATGGGTATCCCATTGGATTGACTGTTTGACAAGGTGCGATCCCAGGTAACCGGCTCCGCCTGTGATCAAAATGGTAGGCATACGTGTTCCGTCGAGTTAAACTTTACACGGCGACATTAATCACTGCACACTCTGTCATTCCCGCGAATGCGGGAATCCAGGAAGGAACTGGATTCCGGGTCAAGCCCGGAATGACAAACAGGAAAGGACTTATGTCGTTATGTATAGTAAAAGGTTCGGTCTCATTCCTT
>JACZVJ010000057.1:15657-19307 GCA_022572725.1 Nitrospinota bacterium
CACCATATGTGGCCCTGACGTGTTTTTTTCATACAGGAGAGAAGGCCGGGTGAGCGGAAAAATGGTCAGTGGGATCATGCTCACTGGGAAATCTCCCTCTCCCTAGCGACCCAGCAGGTTGTAAAAAACCATTTTGGCACAGGGGCAACACAGCACTCTAGGAGATCAGGGGCGGCATCAGAGCAGCCCGCAGGATGGTCAAAAAGGCCGTCCAGCGCGGCCGCAGCAAGCGAGGAGGCGAAGGCGTACTCTGTTCGGTACGTTGAGCCTCCAAGCGCCGCGAGAACAAAGCTGGCGGACCCTTCGGCCATGCTCAGGGCACGCCTTTTCAACATCCTGCTATGGCTCAAAATGTGTGGTACGGTTCCTTGTTCTTATTCCCCTCTGTCTCATACAATATCTTAGTTTGGGTGTGGGATTAATCGTACTGATAAAGGGAAAACTCAACGGCCTTTTCCAAAACTTCGGTTTTCCATGATTGATCTTCGCAGTGACACCGTGACGCAACCATCAGCGGCCATGCGGGAGGCAATGGCCCAAGCACCTGTGGGGGATGATGTCTATGGGGAAGATCCAACCGTCAATCGGCTAGAAGAAATGGCCGCTGCCCTTCTAGAAAAAGAAGCAGCCTTGTTTGTGCCCTCCGGGGTGATGGCGAACCAACTGTCAATCCGGGTGCATACCCAGCCTGGTGATGAAGTCATTGTCGAAAGCACGTCCCATATCATTCGGTATGAAGGGGGCTCGGCTTCTTCTCTCTCACAAGTTCAACTCTGTTGTGTTCCCGGTGACCGAGGCCTTCTTTCACCGGATCAAGTTGCCGCCGCGATCCGCCCCAGTGATGTGCACAATCCTTCCACCACCCTTCTTTGCTTGGAGCAAACCCATAATAGCGGAGGGGGATCGGTCTATCCACTGGCAAAGATTGAAGGCCTCACTGGGCTCGCTCAGGAGCATGGGCTCACTCTGCATTTGGATGGGGCCAGACTCTTTAATGCGACGGTCGCGACGGGCGTAGCCGCGGCGGAGTATGCCAAGGGTTTTGATACGATTTGCTTCTGTTTATCGAAGGGACTGGGTGCACCGGTTGGGTCACTGATTGGATCTACTCGGTGGAGGATAGCCAAGCTTCGGCGCCTTCGAAAGATGTTTGGCGGGGCGATGCGGCAGGCTGGTATTTTAGCGGCAGCTGGTGTCTACGCATTGGAACATAATATTCCCCGTCTCAAAGAGGATCACGACAATGCGAAACACCTCGCGCTGTTGCTTCAGCAAATCCCTACCGTTTTTGTTGACCCTGACAAGGTGGAAACGAACATTGTGGTGTTTGAAGTGGTCAGGCCTGGCCGTTCCACCCAAGAACTCTTGCATTGTTTCAAGCAAGCCGGGGTTCTCTTGAATTCCGTTGGGGAGCGGATGTTTCGGGCCGTCACCCATCTTGATGTGAGTGCTCAGGATATCGAAGAGGCCGGCAAGATTTTGAGCAATGTTCTTGCGGCTTAAGAGGTTGTATCCAGGAGTTGGGAGGGATTGGTTTGCACTGTAACTTGGTAGCGCTGTGAAGGATTCCAACAGGGAAAGTCGAACCCGCGTTGATGGCTCATGGGGCTCTCCATAGTATCCCTTCCTAATTGGTGTGTGATGGAAAACTCGTCGGGGAAAGGTTCTGCATGTTGCAGGCTGTGACCTTCCAGCAGATCAGCCAAATTCTGGAGCTGACGGACCGGTTGGGAATTTCCCGAGAATGGGTTGAGATCCCCCTTACTCCCGAATCTCCTGGAATAGTGAGGAAATTGGAGAAGGGAAAGCTTGAGATTGTCGTTGATGCTGAAGTACCTTTTGAGGAGTGGTTAGGATTACTGGAAGCAAAGGTGAAGCAGGTGATGGGAGGGAATGGGGATTAGAGTTGACTCAGATAAAGCGAGGCTCCCTTGGCCGGAATTTTTGTCAAGGGTTCCTCAGCTTTTTCCATTTGGAAAGTGAACCAGATGGGAACCCAGAAATTCTGGGATCTTTGAAAAGCGCGGGGAATTTCTTATGGCGGTGCGAGACCGGGACTGGCCGGGGTTCACAATGTGGTTCTGCTGTCCCAATTGTGGACGACTGTGGACCACCCAGGGCACTGATGTGGTGGCACTAGACTCTAAGTTTGCTTTGGGGCCTGGTCTACCGAGTGAGGAAATCCTTAGCCGAACTTGTGGGGTATGCCAAGGGACATGCAATGCCCCGGCGGCGGAGATCTAAACGACTTTCTGCTCTCCTACAACCATCCTTTCTCCGATTAACCTAAAGAGGCCGGTTTCCCCTTCATGTCGGTCTCTCCCGCCTTCATGGTCACCCTATCAACTGACCATTCCGAGGATGTTATTTTCATCACATGGCCTTTAAGTGTGTAGAATTCTCCTTTGGGTATGACCACCCGATCATTTTCTTGGATTTCTATATGCAGGATTTCTTGGCCGCTTTCGGTGTTGGTTAAAACCAAACTGGTTTGGTCTTTCGTCACTGCATAGGCACCCCCTTCATTGTACGATAGGGTACTTTTACTCAGTTTGGCTGGCATTTTTCCCACAGAGTCAAAAACGGGGAAGTTGACCAGGAGGGGACCACCTGGTTTGGCAAGCACCATTTCCAACTGCGGCAAACCCTCAATTTCTACCGTGCCATCCGTGTTGCGATAGAGATGCGGGCCAATTTGAATCTCCATAATCCAGTTCCCTTCTTCAACATTAGGTTTCCAGATAAAAGTTACAATTAATGTAATACCCCCTCAAGAGATCTCCATCTCTTTGATCTCCCACAATGGTTCACCCGCCAGCATGATATCCCCAATGCCCTCTTCGATCATGGGAAAGGGCAAGGCCATGAGCGCGCTCACTACAGGCAACTACCCAAAAATTTCAGGGAAGCCATGGTTAGATACCTTACACTGGGGCAGGGCGGTCGAGGCTTCGATATTGAATGGCTTCGGCAAGGTGTGCCGGTTCGATTTTCTCTGAGTCTGCCAAATCCGCAATCGTTCGTGCAACGCGCAGGATTCGGCCGTAGGCGCGGGCTGACAGCCCAAGGTGGGTCACGGCTTGTTCCAACAGGTCTCGACAGGCCGAATCGATCGGACAATATTTCTTGACGTGTCGGGGTTTGAGTTGTGCGTTGCTGAAGATTCGCTCTTTGTGATACCGAGCGGCCTGCCGCATGCGGGCGTCGGTGACGCGGCGTCGAATCGTTTCCGAGGATTCATTGTGTCCTTCACGGCTCAACTCAGTTACCGGGACGGCCGGGACCTCAAGTTGGATGTCCAATCGGTCAAGGAGAGGACCGGAGAGCCGGGTTCGGTATCGCCGGATTTGGTGTGGTGTGCAGAGGCATTCGCGGCTCGGCGTGCCTAGAAACCCACACGGACATTCCTGCGTTGCCTTTTTGCCATATAACCTTGAAGGCTGCAAAACCACTTCCTGCCTCTTATCCCAAAGAAATCAAGACATTAGGAGATCATGTCAAAAAAAAGCGGTTGGATTCGGGCTTAACCCAGAAAGAGGTGGCATCTCAGCTAGAAGTGTGTGAGGACACCCTCCGTGCCTTAGAAAACAACAAAAAGACCTCATCTCTGTATTCCCTCCCCAAAGTTATTCAGTTCCTGGGCTATTCCC
>JACZVJ010000154.1 GCA_022572725.1 Nitrospinota bacterium
CGGGACATGGGTGTGGACAGTGCCCTCTCCCATTTCGAAAAAGCTTTGGCAGGCAACCCTCAATTTGTCCAAGCCCTCTCGCAGATTGCCAGCATACACCTGTCCAGAGGAAAAGCCGAAGAAGCCCGGGAGCGTGTCCTTCGGCAAATTCAGGCCGTTCCTGATAATGCTTTGCTCTATAACCTGATCGGTGGATTGTGGTTGCAAGCCACGGAAGTGGATCGAGGGGAGGCTGCCTTCAAAAAAGCCATCGAGGTAGATAACACCGTCCAAGTTTCCTATATGAATCTTGCCGAACTCTATCGACGCACCAATCGTGTCGAAAAAGCCGTGGCTGAATACGAAAAGGCGTTGGAAAAAAATCCCCGGTTGATCTCGGCCCATGTTCTCTTAGGGATGATTGCCGAACAGCGGGAAGACTTCGAAACCGCCAAGACCCATTATGAGAACACTCTCAAGGTCAATCCCACATTTGCCCCCGCCGCCAATAATCTCGCCTGGATTTTATCCGAAGAGGGGGGGAATTTGGATGTCGCGCTTTCTTACGCGGAGACCGCTCGGGGAGTACGGCCGGACGATCCGAATATTGCCGATACGTTAGGATGGATTTATTACAAGAAAAATGCCTTTTTAAAGGCTACCTCCTTGTTGAGGGAAGCAGCCGAAAAGTTACAGGATAATCCAGTTGTTCGGTATCACTTGGGCATGGCCCACATGAAAAAGGGCGACAAGGCTGAAGCCCAAAAGGCTCTCAAGGCTGCCTTAAAGCTCAGCGATTCATTTCGAGGGGCGGATGAAGCGAAGCGAGCTTTGAAAGATTTGTAAAGCTTTTGAAGTGCTCTCGGGTGGTGTATTGTGGAAACACAAAATCTGAAGCTGGGCCCCCTACCTTGAGGTGGTTTTGAGCCTGGGCGGACCCCCGGCCGTAAAGCCTAAGGGGAAATGAGTTTCCCTTAGGTTGCCTCGTGGGACCTTCCATTCTTTTTCTCAGGGAATTCCCCCCTTATACTTGATATTCATTGATCCTTCCCCATCCGAAGGACGACCCGTGTGGGTCAAGGCTCACCGGGGGATCAGGTCTTTAATAATTTGAACCCATCTTCGTTTTTTCGTTAAGGGTGAATTCAACCAGTTCGTCCCTTTCTAATCCTTGTTTGACCATGAAAGAGATGTCCAGGCGTTGCTCGGCTTTCTGTATTTGGTCTAAACGACTTTTGGTTGAGGGATGGGGGGGAACGAATAACGTGCAGCAGTCTTGATCGGGTTCAATAGAGGTTTCAAACGTACCGATCTGCCTGGCCTGATCGATGATTTCTTGCTTGTCCATCCCGATTAAGGGGCGGAGGGTGAGTATCTGCGGAACCTCATTGACGACTTGCAAGTTTTCCGGGGTCTGTGAAGCCACCTGCCCTAAGCTGTCTCCCGTCACAAGAGCCCAACTTTGCTCCCGTTTGGCCAATTCTTCAGCGATCCTCATCATCATCCGACGATACAGCACGATCCGAAATGGGGCTGGAGCATCCAGGACAATCTGACGCTGAATCTCACCAAATGGGATCAGGTGCAGGCGGGAATACAGTTGGTATCGGGTTAAGAACTCTACTAATTCGCGGACCTTTTCCTCCGATGCTCGAGAAAGATAGGGTCGTCCGTGGAAATGCACAAAGGCGACTTTACAACCGCGTTTCATCATACGGTAGGCGGCGACAGGCGAATCAATGCCTCCAGAGAGCAGGCAAAGGACTTTTCCGCTTACGCCGACCGGAAGGCCGCCTGGCCCCGGTTCTCGGACAAGCGAAAAATAGGCTTCGCGGTTCACGAGTTCGATGAAAATGTTTAAGTCGGGATTGCCGAGGCTGACATGCTTTCCCGTCTGCCGACATAGGTGTGCCCCAACCTCCCGATTCACCTCCAAAGAAGTCATGGGGAAGCGCTTGTCGGCTCGTTTTGTCGTGATGCGGAAGGTCTGGAAAGGTAAGGTGGCGATCTCATGTTCGATACGATGGCCTAATGTGGTCAAATCAGGAGCCGTAAAGTCCAGAGGGACGGCCCAGGCACGTGAGAAGTTGGCCACCCCAAAGGTATGCTGGATTCCATCCCGAATGGACTCCCAGCAGGATTCTCCGTGGAAGGTAGCCCGAATGCGGCCGGGAAGAGACTCAACGTGTGTCACACCATGGTGGCGCAGACTGGAATGCAAGTGCTGAATGAGACGTTGTTCAAAAAATTTTCGGTTCCGTCCCTTCAAGGCCACCTCATGGTAATGGATGAGAGCAAAAGGCATTATTTCTGGGCCTCTAAGAAGCGCTCAGCATCAAGGGCAGCCATACACCCGGAGCCTGCGGCGGTCACCGCCTGTCGATAATGAGAATCCTGGACATCCCCGGCAGCAAACACTCCAGGGATATTCGTGGCCGTTCCGTTCTGGGTGAGAATGTACTCTTTTTCATCCATGTGAATCTGACCTCGAAATACCTGGGTGTTCGGGCTATGCCCAATAGCAATGAAGGCGCCTGCACAGTCCAAGTCCGAGGGTTGATTGGTGACGGTATCGAAGAGGCGTACCCCTGCCACGACCTCATCACCAAGAATATCCCCAACGACCGCATTCCATCGAAAGGAAATTTTTTCGTTTTTAAATGCCCGATCTTGAAGAATCTTTGAAGCACGAAGCTTGTCGCGTCGGTGAACAACGGTCACGTGGGTGGCAAATTTTGTGAGGAAGATGGCCTCCTCCAGGGCGCTGTCTCCGCCACCGATAACCGTGAGGGGCTTTCCCCGAAAAAAGAACCCATCGCAGGTGGCACACGTTGAAACTCCGTGCCCCATGAGGCGGCTTTCCGAGGGTAATCCGAGAAGGTTAGCCGAGGCCCCGGTTGCGATAATCAGAGTGTTGGCCTGTATGGTCTCTTCATCGTTGATCGTGAGGTGAAAGGGCCTTGTGGTGAAGTCGGCGCTGGTCAAGTCCGCTTGCTGGAAGGTGGTGCCGAACCGTTCGGACTGGGCCCGCATGTCTTGAATTAATTGAGGCCCCATAATGCCGTTGGGAAAACCAGGATAATTTTCGACATCGGTTGTGAGAGTGAGTTGGCCTCCGGCCTGGAATCCTTCTAGGAGCAGGGGGGCGAGATTGGCTCGAGCTGTGTAAAGCGCAGCAGTAAGGCCTGCTGGTCCAGATCCAACGATAACGACATCGTACATAGTGAAAATTCCTTCTTTTGTCTTTGGTGTTGTTGGGGTGAATGCCATTAATGGAAATGAAGGGCAGCCTTTTTGGACTTGGTCTTTTTGTGTAACTCTGGGGATGAAGAACTCCTTGAGCCCTGGGCCTGCCTCTTGAACTCTTGATACAGCCTCCGAACGGTGCCTCGAAGTGTTGGTATGGGAAGTGTCCCATCAAGGAGGTAATGCGCACACCGTCGCTTTTTGGCCAAGGGCAGTTGCCCTCGTAAACGGTGCAGGGCTTGGCTCCGAGAAAGACCATCGCGTCGGCATGCACGGGCAATTTGGGTTTCTTGATCCGCGGTGACAACCAGGACCCGATCCATGCGCTCATGAGCTCCAGCTTCAATCAGAAGAGCGGCGTCGTAAATGATGACGGCATCTGGGTCCTTAGCGGCGATCTCCCTGGTGATCCGAGCTTGCGCCCGGGCCACCCGGGGGTGAACGATCGTGGTGAGGGTTTGAAGCTTTGGAGGATGTTGGAAAACGATGCGGGCCAGGGCTTTGCGATCAAGAGACCGGTCCGGCTTCAGGACCTTTTTCCCATAGGCTTTCACAATTTCTTTCCATGCGATTGTTCCGGGCCGAACCACCATACGGGCTAACTCGTCCGCATCAATGACAGCGGCCCCAAATTCCTGAAACAACCGTGCAATGGTGCTTTTCCCCGATGCCAGCCCGCCTGTCAATCCAACCAATAGCATTGAATAGCATAGTATAGGAATTTTCGCTCACACAAAAAAAGGTGGGGAGAGAAAAAGGTGGACTTGACCCGCCAATTAGGCATCCTGTATGTGCCTAGAGGGTTAATGTGCAGGAGGGTCGAAGGGGGTTTCCAGTAGCCGGCGTGGACTATGAGGAAAAGACGATGGGGGGGATGATGACGAAAGGTCTGGTCATGCTACTCAGCCTCCTCTGCGGAGTTGAGTGGGCCCTTGCGGGACAAAACAATCCGCTTGGTCCGGAAGACTCGCTCTCAGGATCAACCTGGACGGTGGCTCTGGATGGGTCTGGGCAGTTTCAGTCCATTCAGGAAGCGATTGATCACGCGCAACCAGGGGATACGGTTTGGATCAAAGCCGGTCGGTACGAGGAGGATGTCACCATTCATAGCAAGGAACGGATAAAAGTCCTAGGGGAGGGGATGGACTTGGTGACCCTGGTTGGGCTCAAACGTGTTGGGACCCTCCACCTTGGCAAGTGGCCCTATGGGGTGACGGACCTCCTGATCAGTGGGATGACCATCCATCAGCATGGGGGATTGGGTATCGGGATTTTTAATGGTGGGGGAATCGTCTTAAAAAAGATACGGGTGGAAGGGATGGTCTTTGCCCAGCAAGTGCAGAAAGTCCACCTGGAGGATTGTGTGATTGGGGGAAGTGAAACGACGGGGGTGGCATTTGTAGATTCGCAAGGGACCCTAGTAGGGAATTTTATCCATGATAATGACCACGGAGTGACGGTGGGTGGGACTTCCCGTGTGCGTTTGGAACACAATGTCATCACGAGAAGCCTGTTTGAAGCGGTGCTGGTCACCAATCACGGTCAAGCCACACTGGTGCGAAACACCCTGGTGGGAAATGGGGGTGGCGTCAGGTTTCGTGATGAATCAACCGGTGATATTCGGGGGAATATTATCGGGGAGAGTAAGGTGGGGTTGGTGTTTTCTCCAAAAAGTCACACGAGACTGTCGCTGAATGCGCTTTACCACAACGGGCAGGACTACGTCCTGTCGGGGTCCCCGAACGTCCCCGCACCTGAGCGGCAGGGACACACCGATGTTCATCTGGCACCCCGGTTCGTGGCACCCGACCGTGATGATTTCCGGTTGAAAGCGGACTCGCCCCTCATACAAATCGGAAACTATTCCTACCTAGGCGCTCTAGGTCCTGCTGAAGAATAAACCTAACAGGTTGTTGAAAAACCCTTTTGGCACCGGGGCAACACAGCACTCTAGGAGATCAGGGGGGCATCCGAACAGCCCGCAGGATGGTCAAAAAGGCCGTCCAGCGCGGCCGCAGGATGCGAGGAGGCGAAGGCGTACTCTGTTCGGTACGTCGAGCCTCCAAACGCGTCGAGAACAAAGCTGGCAGACTTTTTCAATATCCTGCCAGCTCCGGTCCTCATTTTCTCCTATTGAACTCCAAAGTCCTATAAGGAAACCAGGCATCCCCAGGGGAAAAAGTTCTGGGATTGACTGGTTCATTCCCCCGAGGAAGAGCAGGACTGGGTAAAATCCTGCCTTGGTCACCTCC
>JACZVJ010000058.1 GCA_022572725.1 Nitrospinota bacterium
GATACGCCTGGCTCTTCCGGGCACCGCCATACCCCAATCGCGTCACCCGCCGTTGTAGCCTACGCGCCATCTCCTCTTGAAATTGTTCACTCCCAATGGCCTCCCCTTTTTCCGTCCCTTCGCGTATCGCGGTGATCTCTCTCCCGCTTACCTCGTGGTTGAACAACGCCACATAGGAATGATTTCAAGCACTCCGACCCCTTGGTGCCTGGTGCCTGTCAGGTCAAGCCGATGGTTAGACCCGAGCGAACTTCAGGAGTTTCTTGATCCTGGAGAGCGCCATCTCCCATTTGATAATCTCTTCTTCGTTTTGTCTTGGTTCATAATCAGAAAAAGTTACCTCGCCAGCCTCTTCGTCATAGCAACAAAACCCATGCCAGCACTTTCTGACGCATCGCTTCTTATGCCAGGGAATAAAAGGCTTGAATCGTATAATAGCCAAATGATGTTTTTTGTAAAATTTTCGCACCAGCTTATTAGCGTTTTGCCATTCTTCCGGGGGATGCGCCGGATCTCTTGGAGGATTGATTGCAAGGAACCTTTGAATCTCAATGAAAGCGTCACTAAATTCTTTACTAGCGTCAGAAAATCCTTTGCGTTGCTCTCTGCCAATCGCAAGCCAATGATTAATCAGAAAACCACCAAGCCCGAAGGCCACAGCGACGAGAGAAACTTCCCCTGCCGTAAAAGTGATATCGTCGAGCGTAAGTTTTGGTTCCTTCTAAAACTTTTAATTTTTTGTTATTGGCGTTTGCTTAATAATTGGTAAATTTTGGGAAAAACTATATTGGGCCTAACGCTCAGCATCAGCTGCGGCGCGAAGCGCCGTCAGCTGCATGCTGTTGTTAGCCGATGTCCTCGAAGAATATTGGTCTGTGAAACTTGTGCTCCTCGGCGTCATACTCCTCCGCAGCCCATTCAAACGAAACGTCATCTGGAGACAAGTACAAGTCCACGTCTTTGAACTTTCGAAAACGCAAGCCACTGCTGACATCAACGATGTCGACAGCTACTAGAAAAAATCCGTGGGCGGGACTTTGCGGTTCGAAGCTTTCCCCCCTTCGGAGAAAGCCACGGGGCTCTACGCGTTGAAGAAGGAAAGGCCCAATTTAAAGAGACGTTCTCGAGAGGGTGTAGACGGTGTTTGCGGCTGCAAGGGCTTTACCTTGAGGGTGGGAATGAGTGAGACCCGCACAAATTTGGTCTAGGGCGGCCAGCAAAGTCATGACATGTTCAAATCTCGAGGACTCGCCCATGAGACCAATCCGCCAGACCTTCCCGGCTAATGGCCCCAGTCCTCCGCCCACCTCAATATTGAACTCATGAAGGAGGATAGATCGAATGGACCGGTCATCAAAAAGTGGTGGCAGGTTCACACAAATAAGAGAGGGAAGGTGGTGCCCCACTCGAGAGAATAAGGAAAATCCCAGTTCCTGAAGACCAGCCAGGAGCGCGTCACGGTTGAGTGTATGCCGGGCGTACCGAGCTTCTAGGCCTTCCTCGAAAATCAGGCGCAGGGATTCTCGGAGGGCATAGACCATGGAAATCGGAGCGGTGTGGTGGTAGGTACGCTTGTCCTCTGCCCAATAATCGGCCACAAGCGAGCAGTCCAGATACCAACTTTGGCACGGGGTCTTCCGTCGAGTTAGCGTGTTGACAGCCTTTTCACTGAGGGTAAGGGGGGCCAGGCCAGGCGGGCAACTCAGACACTTTTGCGTGGCGCTGTAGCAGGCATCAATCTTCCACTCATCCACTTTTACGGGGAGCCCTCCTAGCGAAGTGACGGCGTCGACAATAAGGAGAGCTCCATACTGTTGACAGAGGGTCCCAATGTCCTCCAAGGGTAGAAAGGCCCCCGTAGAGGTTTCGGCGTGCACCAGCGCCACGGCTTTGACAGAACCGACCCGGTTCAAAGCGCCTTCAATCAAGTCTGGTGAAATCACTTCTCCCCATGGGACCTCCACTCGAACCGCGGTTCCGCCGCATCGTTCGACCATTTGCGCGAGCCTCGTACCAAATACCCCGTTAACCCCGACCACCACAGAGTCCCCAGGTTCTACAAGATTAACGATTGTGGCCTCCATCGCGGCGGATCCTGTCCCCGAGATAGCAATGGTGAAACGGTTATCAGTTTGGAAGAGCCGCCTGAGGAGATGTTGGACCTCGTCCAGGATTTTCAGGAATTCGGGGTCTAAATGACCCACGAGGGGGGTGCTTAGAGCCCGCAGGACTCGTGGATGGACCACGCTTGGGCCTGGCCCTAGCAGTAACCTGCGCGTTGGTATGAGTTCCTTTATTTCCTTGGTGGTCATCACCTTACTCCATTCTCAGAGTGGCATTCTACCCGCACATTTGTACGGGGTCCACCTTCTGGCGGCTTTGGCCGAGATGATAAAAGAGGGGAAGATGATAAAAGAGGGGAAAAGGATAAAGTCCCTACTTTTGCTGATTGATGTCAGGATGGAATCAGGGAATGGTGCCAACCAAGACCCTGATTCGCACCCTGTGATGAACGACCATTGGGGACTCTCCCTCATGCACCTTCGATGACCTGACTTATGGCAAATCTGCCCCCTCAATTGCATGAAATGTTTAGGCCTCGAGCAGCCTCACCCCAATTTTCCGTGTTGGCCACAGCTTGTTTTGCCGTGGTCTTTTTTCTGTGCGTAGGGTTTCTGGGCTGGGCTCAACTGTCTATGTCCAAACTTGATCGGGTGGCAGTACCTGAAAGGGCTCTCCAACTTGTTGCAAATCAAGTCTTGGCACTCCAGGAAGGGTTAGAACAGGTCCCCGAGTGGGAGCGCCAACTCAACGAGGTGTTGGGTGGGGGTGGGGATGAACTGGACCAATTCATTACCTGGTTTGCGGAGCTGTCAGGAGCTTCCTCGGACCCCCTTGTGTCCCTCTATTTGGTTGTGTTGCAGGCCGAGGCTGGCCGACTCTCGGAAATCCCCAGAGAAATCCGGGGTTGGAGTATACGACCGGCTCCCTTTCCCCTGTTTGCCGAGATTATCGAAGCCGCGTACCTGAATCCAAGGACGGGTGCCCACGTAGCCAAGAGGCTTCAGGCACAGTTGGCAGAAGTTGTGCCTGATGGGTGGTTCTATAGCCGATTGGCTATCCAGATAGCCCAACGGGGAAATGACCCAGACTTGCAACGCATTACCCAACAGGCATTCAGCGAACGGGCGTGGAATTTGGTTTCGAACCATCGCATGGTCACGCTGTTGGAGGCGGTGTGTTTTATGGGCGGCAGTATTGCTCTCGGCCTCCTTTTTTGGCGGTGGCGTAAATATGGCCCTTTGGGCCTTCGGGTTGGCCAGTCCTGCATTCCTCCTCCATGGCGAGGTCGGGATGGGCTCACCGTGCTCCTTAGAGGCGGGGCCATGTCCTGCATATTACTCATTGCGTTGTCCTTGAGTGGAATTGATGAAAATGTACTTAAAATACTTCTTTCTCTCGTCATTCTCCTTCCGGTTCTTGTCCTTGCGTATCACTATCTGTTGGTCCCGTCTGGGATTTCAGTGATTCGTGCCACAGGAATGCGTGTGGTTCCACGGGGGTGGTCACCAGCGTTTCTTTTCACCATCGGCCTGTTTGCTCTGGGTATGATTGGAGGGTGGGTGTTGGGATTTCTTGCTGGAGGAACGACTGACGCTCTTCATTGGACTGATTGGTTTGACTCCATGCTCGTCGAGGGAACCATTTTTCAGGTTCTGGCGTCCCTTTTTTCGTACACGATCCTGGCACCTGTCCTTGAGGAGCTGGTTTTTCGCGGCGTCCTGTTTGCCTCCCTTCGTCGGCGATTCAGTGCTAACATCTCAATTATTTTAAGTGCCATACCCTTTGCACTTGCCCACGGATATGGAACCCTGGGAAGTCTGACTATCTTCTGGAGCGGGATCCTTTGGGCTTGGGCATATGAAAAAACCGGGAGTCTCGTACCAGGGATTCTCGCTCATGCCCTCAATAATGGACTTGTCTTCCTCATGGTCCTACTCCTCATCCGGCCGGGATAAGAATTTACGGATTATCGGAAGGCGTTTTGACCCTTCTTAAGTATCCGATTAGGTCGGTGTCAGGAATGAGTGCCGCGTGGGTCCTGCTCAAGGATGTCCAGCGCTTCATAGAGGTCAGGATAGCGTAGTTGATAGTTCAGTTCTCTCAAAACTTTGCAGGAAGAAAGCTGTTTACCGCCATCTTTTCCATGACTGTGGGGTGGCCGCGGGATTCCCCATCGTCGCACAGCCATTGTACAGATTTCTGACCAACGACGGGGGACTCCGTCACTGACGATATAGGCGGACCCGGGTGGGGCATGGGTGAGGGCCTTCAGGCAGATTCCTGCCACGTCCTCAACGTGGATCAAGTTCACATAGCGTTCACTGCTAAAAATTTTCCCTTTCCGAATCCAATCTAGGACGTTACGCCCAGGCCCGTACAGCCCTGCCAGGCGGAGAACGATAGCCCCATGGATTTTCCGAAGGTCCTCCTCGCTTTGCGTCCTTGGTTTGGCGAGGTCCACCTCCATGGTTTCATCAATAATCCCTCCTCCGAGGCGAGGGAAGGCCGACGTGGTCCCCAGGACAAGGAACCGGCATTTTTGAGAGGTCATGTGTCTTGCGAAGGCCGAAGCTGCTTTTGCGGGGAGGGCAGGGAAACACCAAATTAATTGGCTTTGGGGAGGGAGGGATTCCCAAGTCTCCTTGCGGTGTAAATCAAAGGCAAGACGGTCCTCCGGGCGGGTGAAGGACAAGTGATTCTCCGGCCATCGGCTGGTGGCAAAGACGGTCTCACCCTGCTTCCGGGCAAGGCGATACAAAAATTTTCCCGTATATCCCGCACCTAAAATGACGATGGGCTGTTTCGTGCGCTCCATTCTCGCTATTGATGCCAAGTTGGGGGGGTCTGATCTGAGGCTTTCAAAATGTGGGGCGGAGGCAAGGTTGGGAAGAAAGGAGCAAGCCCCAGGCATGAAACGTTACAGTGTGATTTCCTGTCGGTCGGCTCTGTATGTCTGCGCGTACCGAAGGTAGTTTTGTGCAGACTCCTTAATCCAAGAAAGTTCCGTTTCGGTGAGTTGGCGTTCAACACGAGCCGGGGAGCCTAGGACCAGGCTTTTAGGGGGTATGACCACATGCTCGGTGACCAAGGACCTGGCACCCACCAAACAATCTTCGCCTATGACCACGCCATCCATAACAATGGCCCCCATACCGATTAACACACGGTCCTGGATCGTACACCCGTGTAAAACAGTGTGGTGGGCCACCGTGACATCATCGCCTATGACCAAGGGGTGGGTATCATGAGTGACGTGGAGAAGGGATAGATCCTGGATATTGGTCCGGTGTCCAATTCGAATGTAGTGCACATCACCTCGGATGACGCTATTGAACCACACGCTTGATTCGGACTCGATAACGACATCCCCAATGACCACCGCCGTTTCTTCAATGAAGGCACTCGGTGCAACAATGGGTAAGATCCCGCGATAGGCTCTTAACATGGTTGGCTACCTCTGACCTTGGCCCTTACATTTCTTGGCTGCCATCAGCTTCTGGTTCAATAGCCCAGGTTCAGGAGAAAAACGAAAAACAGGAACGTGATAAAATAGTGTCATTGACTGTGAGGAACCCTTGCGTAGGGAGTATGTAGAAATTTGGTTCACCAGACAATGAAACAAAGTCAACGATCAGGTTTCCTGAGCAGGAAGCGGGACCGTACCGTCGAATAGGCGGTCATCGTGCGGAAGGCAAAGGCCTGTGGAGCGAGCTTCAACACCCTGCTACCATCGAATCAGCATTGCCGCGATCACTAACACGGTGAGGGCAGCAATGACGGTGTTATAGATCGTGACGCTTCTATCATTTAACCAGGCGGTTTGCCAATCCATGGGATACAGCGCCGTTCCCACAAGGTACAGACCTTCTTCGTATAGCCCCAATATCCTTTCCATCTCAATCAGGGTTTGCTTGGCCACGCGATGCCGGTTCCGTTGTTGCAGGATTAAATAGACGAATAAGGCGGAAAAAATGGCAGTCCCAGTCATAGCAAAGATCCGCACCGTCAGGTCCACCGGATGAGGAGTGGCCAGGGCTAGGATAGTGACCAGGAGCAAAACTAAGAAGGCGCTGGCAAAGGCGGTCAGGCGCATCATTTGTTCCCGCCGCCGAAACACCTCTTCTTTGTACCAGGGGTAGAGGACTCTCAACACTTCAAGTTGTTCTTCACGAAGTCCGGTTGTGGTTTCCATGGTTCAGGTGTTTCGGGTTCAAAGGTGGCTTCCTTTTCTGGAGCGACATGGGCACGCATCCATCCTGCTAATAGAGCAGTCATTTTCCGAAAGTCGTCAGGCTTGGCAAAGCGGTGGTCCGCCCCAGGAAGAATGTGGACCTGTTTTTCCCCCGGGATCGCCTGGGCCAAGCGATGGATTTGGTGAAGGGGAACCAACTCATCTTGGTCACCATGAGTGATGATGGTCGGAGTTTTGATGCACGCAGCAGCCTTGAACACGTCGTAACGACAGCAGTCTTCGTAGAAAGCAAATCGCAGGGAAACAGGCTCGGTTCCACCCGTGACATTGGGGATTGTGTCTGTCTGTTTCCAGCGGTTCATTCCCTCTTCCCCTAATTCCAAACGGAGCGTTTCTGGAAAGTCTGGAACGGGACATTTTAGGCCGATGGCTGAAAATGTTGGATTCCGGGCTGCGGCCAAGATGGCAATGAGCCCGCCAAAGCTCGAACCAATGACTCCAAGGTGGTGATAGCCTTTCGCTTGGAGAAAGTCCAGGGCGCATTCGAGCTGATTCCAACAAAGTCCAATGGTGATGTCGGCAAAATCACCTTCCGTCTCTCCCAACCCCAGCCAATCGAAGCGGAGGGCGCTGAATCCAACTGGAACCAAGAGATCGGTGAGCCGACGGTTCGTCTTACTGTTTTTGTTTGAGAGAAACCCATGGCACAGAATGACGGCGCGCTCGGTCTTTTCAACAGGTTCCGCGAGAGTGGCGGAGACCTGATGACCCTCGGTATCTGGAAAGGTGAGGATGGTTTCTACCATGGCTCACATACAATCTCGCAGAGTATTTCTGGCCTAGTCAATGTGGTTCCCCGTGTTGGTCAGGGCCGGCCAAAGTGCCATAGGAGTGATCCGGGACGTTGAGGGTCAATTTGAGAGAAAGTAAAAATGATTGGTGGGGCCATGACCGTGACCAATTGGAACGCTATGGCGAATGGTGTTTAAAAGGTAAATTTTCGCGGCCTCGATGGCATTCGGGAGGGCTTTCCCCAAGGCCAGATTGGCAGCGATGGCCGAAGCATAGGTGCAACCTGTGCCATGGGTATTGGGTGTGTCAATAAATTCACCTGGATATATGCGGAAAAATCTCCCGTCATACAAGAGGTCGGTGGCTGGTCGTTCGAGGAGATGGCCCCCTTTAATCAACACGTTGGAACACCCCAAGGTGTGGATCAGCTTGGCTGCTTGGCGAGCCTCGGCGAGGGTTTTGATTTGGGTGCCCGACAGCAGCTCGGCCTCGTGAATATTTGGGGTGATGAGAAGTCCAAGGGGAATGAGTTGGTTTTTAAGTGCTTCGATGGCGTCAGGTTTCAGAAGTTGATGGCCGCTTTTCGATACCATGACAGGATCCACTACGAGGGTCTTGACTCCGAACTGCTTGAGTTTACGACTCACGGTAGCCACAATCGAAGCGGTAGACAGCATCCCGGTTTTAACCGAAGCGACTTCAAAATCCTCAAAGATGGCGTCGATTTGAGATTCAATGATACTCTCAGGGAGGTCATAAATGGCTCTCACGCCTTTGGTGTTCTGCGCTGTGATTGAGGTAATCACGGACATGGCAAAAGTGCCATTGGCCGACATAGCCTTCAGGTCACCCTGGATCCCTGCCCCCCCGCCAGAATCAGACCCTGCAATGGTAAGGACCTGTTTGGTCATGAGGCTGTCCATGTCGGTTAGGGAAAAGTTTGGTAAACCCGCAGGACGCTTAAGCTTTTCACGGAGCACGAATTTATCACGCAGGCACGTCCTGGTCAATTATTCTAGAGCCCATGAAATCAAGACTTGCCGGTCTTCCCAGCCAGGAAAGCGCGTCTAAGGTACGAAGGTTACCCTACAGTATGTAGTAGGGATACTGGTCCTGTTGTTGAGCATGACTGGCTCGGCGTGCCAAGAAGAAATCCAGAAAGTTCGTATTACAGCAGAGGAATTCCTGTTTCTTCCTAAGGTAGTGCACCTCCAGGCTTGGAAACCCTTTCATCTTCTGGTTGCAAATCAAGGGCGGGAACTGCACCGGTTTAAAAGTTCACTCCTCACCCACCAAGATGTGAGGGTCCAGTGGAAATTCGAACAGATGACTTTTCAAGAGGAGAAGGGAATTGGTCTGGCTCCCGGCTATGCCATTGAACTTATTACCAAGCCTCCGACGGGATTCTATCGATTCCAATGCCCTATCCGAGATCACCGAGGAATGCAAGGCATGTTTATTGTAGAAGAGGCAGGAAACGAGAATTGGAATAGAGTTGATCGAGCCTGATCTAAATCTTCGTCCTATCTCATTCTCAGCTTCTCGACCGGTGTGGCAAAAATGAAGAAGGTGGATAACAAAGGAGGATAAGCGGACCTCGTGAGTAAACCTACTGGCCGGGAACTGCCTTTATAGCCTGGCGATTCTTTTCATCACGCTCACAGCTTGTCGTTGCAAGCATGTGCTGGCCTGGGGTGGCGTTGCCCGGGATACGATTGAGGCACGCCTGCTTAGTATCCCCTGGGGTTCCCGAGGCCGCCCGTTCTACACCTGTGGTTGGGCCACTCCCAGTGGAGGTGCCAGGCCCCATGCTATATTCTGCGCACCCAAACCCAAGGACTGCAAAAGCGAAAATGCTCATCAGACGGATGCCAAATACAGACGTGGTTTTCATGGGTGGTGCCCTCCTTTGTTAAACGCGGAGGCACTATAATCAAGCTAAGATAAAAAGGCAAGTCGTGGCATGAATCGCTCTCATTTAGGATTCCTCGGCTTGACTCTCATTGGGTTTACTGCTACGGTTCGATGGAAGATTTACCTTGGCTTCTTGCCCCTCCCTCCACCGTTCTGGTGTAAGGGTTTTGATCCCAGAAAGACGGCGGGATTGCCCCGTGACCCTTCAGGATCTCATCCTTTCCCTCCATCGTTATTGGGCTGATCAACGCTGCATCATCTGCCAACCTTACGACCTCGAGAAAGGAGCGGGGACCTTCAATCCGGCTACCTTCCTTCGAGCCCTTGGCCCCGAGCCCTGGCGTGCAGCTTATGTGGAGCCCTGCCGTCGCCCCACGGACGGACGGTATGGCGAGAACCCCAATCGACTTCAACATTATTTTCAATATCAGGTGGTTCTCAAGCCTGCCCCGGAAAATATTCAAGAGATGTATTTGGAAAGTTTGTCCAGCTTAGGGGTTGATCCCAAGAAACACGATATCCAATTTATCCACGATGATTGGGAATCGCCTACTTTAGGGGCTTGGGGATTGGGATGGGAGGTACGGTTGGATGGGATGGAGATCACTCAATTTACATATTTCCAAGAAGTGGGTGGACAGGAGCTCGACCCTATTACTGTAGAGTTGACGTATGGGACAGAGCGAATTGCTATGTATCTGCAGGAAGTCGATAATGTATTCGATCTCCTCTGGACTGAAGGCATTACCTATGGAGACCTATTTCACCAGGCGGAGGTACAGTTTTCGAGGTATAATTTCGAAATCGCCGATGTGAGCATGATCAGCACCACTTTCACCGCGTATGAAAGAGAATGTCAGCGGCTTCTGGCAGAGGGCTTGGTCTTACCGGCTTATGATTACTGTATGAAAACCTCGCACCTCTTTAATTTGTTGGATGCGCGTGGAGCAATCGGTGTCGCCGAGCGAACGGGATATATCGGACGAGTGAGGGGATTGGCTCGGGCCTGTGCCTCGGCTTACCTTGATCAACGACGGGCAGGAGGTTTTCCTCTTCTCCAAAGGGCGAATCCTTCTCCCTCCTCCCAAAGGCGTGCGAAACAGGTTAGTGGACGACCCCAGTCCCCCCGGAAAGAATCTACCATTCAGTCGGCTTGATGTTTCCATATGGAACGAAGCCCGAAACCAAAGGGTGGCCGATTAACCAAAAATCCTCGGGTACCACAACCCCAAAGTGGTGGGTTCTTGCTTGAGATTGGGACGGAAGAATTACCCTGGCAAATGATCGGCCCAGCCACGAACCAATTGGCCCAATCTCTCGATGCCCTACTCACAAATCAGCGGATTTCGCACGGAAGGGTTCGTTCCTTTGCGACACCTCGCCGACTGGCCGTATTGGTCGAGGCCGTGAAACCACGCCAGGCTCCGGCCCGCCAAGAATTTTTAGGTCCTCCGAAAAACGTCGGCTTTACTGCAGAAGGGAAACCCACACCCGCTGCTCTAGGATTTGCCAAGGCACAAGGTGTGAAGGTGAGCGATCTGGAGGTCCGCCAAACCCCTAAAGGGGCTTATCTTTGTGCCGTCAAACAGGAAGAGGGCCAACCGACGGTAAAAGTGCTTGGTGACCACCTTCCGCATGTCATTCGGAACCTTTCCTTCCCAAAGGGGATGCGTTGGAATAGCACGGGTTTTCGTTTCGCCAGGCCGATTCGATGGCTTGTTGCGCTTTATGGGACCAAGGTGGTCGACGTTTCTGTGGCTGATGTCCATTCGGGAAATAGGTCTTGGGGGCATCGGGCTGCAGCTTCTAAAAGATCCAAGAGGGGGGGGGTTGAGGTTAGGTCTCCTGAAGCCTACGTGGCTTCCCTTGAACGGGCTGGGGTGGTGGTGGATCAAAACAAGCGACGGGCGATGCTTCAAGCCCAGTTAAAAGGCTTGGCCCGTTCCTTGAAGGGGCGAATCTATACGCCAAATCAAGAAGAATTATTGGAGCAAGCGGTTTTTTCAGTGGAGTGGCCTCATGCCATATGTGGAAGGTTTCATTCCAAGTATCTGGCGCTTCCACAAGAAGTTCTCATTACCGCGATGAAGGAGCACCAGGGCTTTTTTTCTCTAGTGGATCAGGAAGGGAGGCTTCTTCCCCATTTTATTGCAGCGACGAATAGGAAGCTGCCTGACATGAGCTTAATCAGGAAGGGGAATGAACGGGTGTTGACGGCCCGGCTGGCTGATGCCCAATACTTCTATAACGAAGACCGAAAGGTAAAGCTCAGTGATTGGGTCAATCGGCTCCATGGGGTGATCTTTCATCAGAAGGTGGGCTCGTTGTACCAAAAAACCGAGCGAATGATTTCGTTGGCCGCGGCCATAGCTCAAGCGACTGGATTCAGTGGAGTGAAAGAAGTCTGTCAGAGAGCTGCTCTATTAAGTAAAGGTGATCTAACGACTGGGATGGTCGGCGAATTTCCGATGCTTCAAGGGATTATGGGGGGGGAATACGCCAAACACGATGGGGAGCCTGAGGCTGTCTGTTTGGCTTTGGGGGAGTACTATCTCCCACGAACTCCCGATGACGCCCTGCCTCAAACTCCAGTTGGGAAGCTGCTTTCCCTCACCGACCGCTTGGATACGCTGGTGGCCTTTTTCCGGGCTGGGATCTTGCCTTCGGGATCCGAGGATCCTTTTGGGTTACGACGGCACGCATTCGGCATGATCCGAATTCTGATCGAAGGACGGCTTGCATTGAATCTTGTGAACGTTATCAAAGAGGCCGATAGCTACCTTGAAAATCAAGGAGTCGTAGGGGCAAGGGTTTCCAATGTGGAAGAGGCTCGTGAATCAGGTGATGCCCCTAAACCTCTTCTTGAGTTTATTGCGGACCGCCTTCGGTATCACGGACGGACCGTACATAGTTTTCGAGATGATGTAATGGATGCGGTTCTTGCTGGACGGAACGAGGAAGAATTTGATGTCCTGGACCTCTTTTATAGAATGCAAGCCGTTCAAGCTATTACAAGCCAGGAGGATTTTGATCCTCTCATGGTCGGATTTAAGCGGGCCTATCGTATCGTCGAGAAAGAACAATGGAATTCCAATACCGTAAATCCCGAATTATTTGAACACCCCACGGAAGAGGTCCTCTCTCAGGCCGTTGACAAGTGCCGGGGTCTTGTCCCTCCCTTGATTGTCAAGCGGGAGTACGCCCAAGCGCTCAAGGCCCTGATTGCCTTAAAACCGAGTATCGATGCATTTTTTGACGGGGTGCTGATCAATTCTCCAGTGCAGGCTGTCCGAGCAAATCGGCTTTCTCTGCTATACAGGGTGGATGAGCTCTTTTCGGCGTTGGCGGATTTTTCCCGGATTCAGATTCAGGGGAGCTAGAATGACCTCTCATGTAGGCTGTTTCCACCGCCTGCTAGTACGGATGAGGTCTCCTTGAAAGAAGCCCTACGAGAAAAACGAATTCGTTGGTTCAGTTTAGGCGTGACGATCGTTCTTATCGTAGTCTGCAATGCGTTGCTCTTAGGTGGTCTTTGGGCGAGTGGATTGAATTTGGATGTGGTTTTCTCAGACTCCGAGCTTTACGATCCCTCAAGCGGCCACTGTGTGAAGTTAGCGTGGGCAAAAGTCATCGGAGTTGAAGGACCAGTCCGCGTTTGCTCAGAATGGCTTGATATGTCCGACCCTACGGGCCAAGTTCATGCGATTCGTCAGGGTGAATCCCTCGCGATGGGAGGCAATGGGAATCTTTATTATGAAAATTATCGAAAAGGCGACTTTCGTCTTCTGGCCCTTTTGGTGTTCGTCGGGGTGGTAATCTTTTCGGGAGTGCGAGTCAAGCCCTTTCTTATTGCAAGGTACCGCAGGCGTTTGAGTGAAATTGAGAACCGGGCAACCCGCCCTTCGTCTTGAAAAAAGTCTTTATCCTTGAGTCAATCTGTTCAAGTGATGGAAAGATTTTCCCCATGCGTATTTGGGGTAGTGGGTCGGTAGTGTTGTCACCACCCGAATAAAGAGGAGCCAAAGCATGCGTAACAAGAAGTACGTGTACCACTTTGGAGATGGAAAGGCTGAGGGCATGGGGTCAATGAAGGAGCTCCTTGGTGGAAAGGGGGCTGGCCTGGCAGAAATGACGAATTTAAAGATTTCTGTTCCGCCGGGCTTTACCGTCACGACAGAAGCCTGCTTGGAATATTTTCGGGCTGGGAAGAAATACCCGCCTGGCATGTGGGACCAAACCCTTCAAGGGCTGAAACGGGTGGAACGATCCATGAAGGCCAGCTTCGGAGATCCCCAAAATCCTCTTTTGGTTTCAGTTCGCTCGGGTGCTCGAGCCTCGATGCCCGGCATGATGGATACTGTGCTGAATTTGGGGCTGACTTCAGAAACCGTGCGTGGTCTAGCCGGAAAAACACGAAATGCACGGTTCGCCACAGATGCCTATCGTCGGTTTATTACCATGTTCGGAAACGTGGTGATGGGAGTCCCCCGTGAGCGGTTCGAGGAGATCCTTGAGGGCAAGAAAAAAGAACTCCAAGTGGTCAACGACACCGATCTCCCCGGAGCGACGTTAGGGGAATTGGTGGTGCAATACAAAGCCTTGATCCGTCAAGAGACCGGATGCGGGTTTCCTGAAGATCCGCTTGAGCAACTTCGCATGGGCATTGATGCCGTGTTTGCCTCCTGGTACGGCGACCGTGCGATCACCTACCGTAAAATCTATGGCATTCCTGATACCTGGGGCACTGCCGTGAACGTGGTAGCTATGGTATTTGGCAATATGGGTGAAACCAGTGGGACGGGTGTGGCCTTTACGAGGGACCCGGCAACCGGCGTCCGGACATTTTTTGGTGAATTTTTACTCAACGCCCAAGGCGAAGATGTGGTGGCGGGAACTCGGACACCCTTGCCCGTCAGTACTCTGAAAGATCACCTCCCTTCGGCCTACAAGGTCCTGATGAAGACCCAGAGGACCTTGGAGCGGCATTATCGAGACATGCTTGACCTGGAGTTTACCATTCAAGAGGGTACGCTTTACATGTTGCAAACTCGTGTGGGGAAACGCACGGGGATTGCGGCGGTTCGGATTGCAGTGGAAATGGTGAAAGAGGGCCTCATTAACAAGAAAGAAGCGGTCCAGCGTGTCGGACCGGAGCAACTGGCGCAATACCTGTATCCCATTTTCGCGCAGGCTGAGGAAGCCAGGTTCCAAGCTTTCGGAAGGGGCCTTCCGGCAGGCCCCGGGGCCGCCTCGGGAAAAATCACCCTGTCCCCAGAGCGGGCGGTTGAACTCAAGGCGCGAGGGGAACGGGTTGTTTTAGTACGGAAAGAGACCAGTCCTGATGATATCCATGGTATGCATGCAGCGGAAGGATTTTTAACAGCTAAAGGCGGGATGACTTCGCATGCGGCGGTAGTGGCCCGTCAAATGGGAAAAGTGTGTGTGGCAGGTTGTGAAGATGTGGAGGTCATTGAAGAGGGAAAGGTTCGTATCGGTCCCACGGTTTTCAAAGAAGGGGATTATTTATCCATCAATGGCTTTACCGGCCAGGTGTATGCTGGGGACATCCCAGTCATGGACTCGGAAATCGTCCAAGTTATTCAGGGAAAGATCGCCCCGGAAAAATCTGAAAAATATCGGTATTTTTCCACGTTGTTGAGATGGGCCGATGAGTTCAGAGCATTACGGGTTCGGGCGAATGCCGACATTCCAGACCAAGCAAAAATCGCTCGTGGGTTTGGTGCAGAAGGGATTGGTCTTTGTAGAACAGAACATATGTTTTTTGCCGAGGATCGAGCCCCAATTATGCAGGCAATGATTCTGGCTTCCAGTCGGGAAGAGCGGGAGAAATACTTGGAGCAATTGCTCCCCCTCCAAAAACAAGATTTCATCGGGCTGTACCGGGAAATGAAAGGATATCCGGTCACCATTCGATTGCTGGATCCCCCTTTGCACGAATTTTTACCAAAGCGGGAACAGTTGATGGTGGACATTGTACGGTTGGAGCTGACAAACGGGGACCCTGCCGTCATGCAGGAGAAGCAGCGAATCCTGGCACGGGTAGAAGAGCTGCATGAATTTAACCCCATGTTGGGTCTTCGGGGATGCCGGCTGGGGATTACCATGCCGGAGATTACCCGGATGCAAGCTAGGGCGATCATTGAAGCTGCCTGCGAGGTGTGCAAGGAAGGGAAAAAGATTGTCCCGGAGATCATGATCCCTCTCGTGGGGATGGTCTCTGAAATGAAGGCCCAAAAGGACCTGATTCGTGAGGTAGCCGATGAGACGATGAAGCGATGTGGGATGAAGTTGTCGTACCTCGTGGGGACCATGATCGAATTGCCCCGTGCGGCGGTGACGGCGAGACAGATTGCCAAGGAAGCGGATTTTTTCTCCTTCGGGACAAACGACCTGACTCAAACCACCTATGGGTTCTCGCGTGACGATGCGGCCAAGTTTACAGGATTTTACAAAGATACTAACCTCATGGAGTTCGACCCTTTTGCTGTGCTTGACCGCGAGGGAGTAGGAGCGTTGATGCGACTTGCGATGACCGAGGGGCGGATCACTCGCCCGGATATTAAGCTTGGGATTTGCGGGGAACATGGAGGAGAACCAAGCTCGGTGGAATTTTGCCATCAACTCGGGCTGGATTACGTGAGTTGTTCGCCCTACCGGGTGCCCATCGCCCGCCTCGCCGCGGCTCAAGCGGCGTTAGCCACGCTGGACCAGAAAAAAGAAACCAAGCCCAAAAAGAGTGCCAGACCCTCTGTGAAAGCTAAAGCCGGTTCTCATCGCTCGAATTCCGTCCCCAAAAGATCCCGAAACAAATCCCGCCCACGTCTAGCAATCTCCCGACGGTGAGCGGCGTCGAGGCAGACGTCCACTTCATGAAGCAGGCCCTCCGCCTGGCAGCAAAGGGGCGGGGAACCACAAGCCCCAACCCGATGGTCGGGGCGATTCTTGTCAAGAATGGCCGCATAGTCGGAAAAGGGTATCACCGACGAGCCGGCGCCCCTCACGCTGAAATTCTGGCCTTACAGCAGGCTGGGTCCCGCAGTCACGGGGCCACCCTATACGTGACATTAGAGCCTTGCAGTCATACCGGCAAACGAACGCCTCCCTGTGTTCCTGCCATCATCACCGCCAGACCCCGTCGCGTCGTTGTGGCCATGCGCGACCCCAACCCCCATGTGAATGGACAGGGTATCCGACGACTGAGGCAGAGCGGTCTGACCGTAGACATCGGGTGCCTCCAGGAAGAAGCCAAACACCTCAATGAAGCCTACGTCCATTGGGTGAAAACCGGACGACCATTCGTCATCTTAAAAGCCGCCATGACGTTAGACGGCAAGATCGCGACGGCCAGCGGAGAATCGAAATGGATCACTGGTGCGAAAGCGAGACTCCATGTCCATAGGCTTCGCAGCCAAGTCGATGGCATCATGGTCGGAATTGGGACCGTCCTGAAGGATGATCCCCAGTTGACTGCTCGATTGCCTGAGAAAGATCACCTCACCACTCTCCGCCAGCCGGTTCGGATCGTTCTGGATACTCGCCTAAGAATCCCGCTATCCGCCCATCTCCTTGAACATCTCAAGAAACGCCCCACGATCATCGCCACCACGTCTGACGCCCCCACAAGAAAAATGGAGAAGCTCCGAGCCCGCGGCGCGGGGATCTTCCTGCTGCCGAAGCAGGGTGGGCATGTCTCGCTCCAGGCTTGTCTTCAGCGGTTGGGCCAAATGGGCGTGACCAGTGTACTGGTCGAGGGCGGGAGTGAAGTCAATGCCAGCTTGTTACGGGGTGGATTGGTGAACCGGGTGATGCTGTATGTCGCTTCCTCTCTTTTAGGCGGGCAGGATGCGAAGGGGCTTTTGGGGGGACCTTCTCCCAAGCACCTAACCGAAAGATTAGCGTTGTCCGATGTCAAAATCCAGCGGGTCGGAGAGGATTTCCTGATAACGGGCAACCTTTCTCCGTAGTTGGGGTATTAACCCCTTCATTGGAAAGAAATCCTCAGCTTTGAAATTAAGTTTATCGAAACTCTGAAAGGCTGACCGGCTAAACACCGCGCACGGTGGTGACCCGACGGAGTGTACTTGCCCTCCGCTAATATTCAAGCTTAGTGGCGTGACTTACTGTGTGTCCGCTGAGACATGTGGTTGAGTGGCGTCCAACTCATCCTTACCCGGTATGGAATCCGCCGCGCCTTTTCTCGTGACACAAAGGGCCGCTGCGCGGCAACCCAACCGCAAGCAGCCCTGAGGTTTCTGGCCCCGCATCAGCCCAGCCACAAAATACCCAATAAAGGTATCACCCGCCGCCGTCGTGTCGACAACGGTCACCTTCTCGGCTGCTTCATGGACTGTGCCGTCCGACCCAAAGTACATGCCTCCCTTTTCTCCCAGCGTCAACACCAGTGCTGCTTGGGGATATTTCGCTCGCATGAATGCTCCAATGCTTTGAGGATCTGACTTGCCCGTTAGGCCCTGAGCCTCGATCTCGTTGACGATGAAGAGGTCCACCAAATCCAATGGGTAGCACTGGACCTCAGGCGTCATGGGAGCCGGATTGAAGACAACGGTAAGCCCCTTTAGTTTTGCCATTCTCAGCATGGCAGGCACGGAGCTTAACTCGTTTTGGGCAAGGAGATAATCCCCCGGGGAGAAGAGCTGGAGGGCCCGCTCCACATAGGACTCAGAAATGCACCGATTGGCACCACCGAAAAGGACGATGGAATTTTCTCCGGCGGGGTTCACTTGAATAATGGCGTGGCCGGTGGGCACGTCCTCCATCTCCACCAGGCTCGTGTCCACACCGTGTTCCTGGAGCTGGTCACGTAGCCAATCATCATCGGCTCCAAGCTTGCCGGCATGATAGACCTGTGCGCCGGCATGCGAGAGTGCAATCGACTGATTCAAACCTTTTCCGCCTGGGAAGCGCTGATAACTTTGGCTGTTGAGAGTCTCACCTGGCCGGACGAAGTGACTGACCGTGTATACATGGTCGATGTTAATCGAACCGAAATTCAGAATCCTCATCGTTTTCGTTCTACCCAACGTCCTCTCAACCAAAGGGACACCAGTGGGGTGCCAGGGTAGCGCACATGGAAGGGCAGACGGGAGAGAGCAAGAGGGGAGAGGAAAAGAAAGGAACCCCAATTCTTCCTTTGAGAGGAAATCTGGTTACAAGCCAAGCGCTCTCAAGTCGAGACGCCCGTTTTTAACAGGCGGGCACCAAAGGTAGCTGCCGGAAATAGGGCGAGTGAATTTAAACAAAGCATCCGGGATGCTGTCCTCAGCTCTTACCATCCTTTTTAGCAACGCGTCTGCGCGCTTTCATGACGAATCGCCATGAATAATGTGGGCCGATCATCGTCGTCTTCACCTCCCTGTGTCCCAGCAACTCCTGAACCGTTCTTATGTCGTAGCCATCCACCAATAAGTGAGCAGCGAAAGAGTGTCGGAAGGTATGACAACTCGCAGGCTTCGAGATTCCCGGTTTGAGTCTAGGCTCTTTAACAGCCCGCTGCAATACGGATTTGTGAAGGTGGTGCCTTCGCTTCTTTCCAGTTATCCCGTCTGTGTAATGGCTGGTTTCCGGGTAAACCTATTGCCACTAAATCGTTTTCGAAAGGGCCTGGAAATCTGGGCCCTTCCAGTTCTTGATGAAACGGTCCCCAAAACAACTGCTTTTGGTGATACTGAGATAAGGTCATCATATAGGGTCACATCATATTGGATCAGCCATGAGTATTGACCTAA
>JACZVJ010000004.1 GCA_022572725.1 Nitrospinota bacterium
AGCCATTAAGGTTTTTTGAAGCTGCCAGGCCACTTCGTAGGGGAGTTGCGGAAGATTGAGGAGAACACCAGATCGAGGACCCATCAGTGGATCATCCCAAACCAGCGTCACTCCAGCAAGAGCCACCCGCTCTCATCAAAACCCAATCAATCTTGGGTGGTGAAATCGGGAAACCGGTTTTTTGATTTTCAGGATTTCTCCGAAACCTGGGATTTAGATTGGGGTTTCTTAGCACGGGGATGAGAGGAGCATTGGGAGGGAACTGAAAAGGGTGGAAATGTTCATTTAAAAAACAACGTTGGGAGCAGGTGGCCCTGCTCCCAACGTTTATGTTGGCAGGAGAGAGTTACCTCTTCCTTTTAGCGGCTGGCTTTTCCTTCGCTGCGGGTTTTTTCGCTGCGGGTTTTTTCGCTGGTTCCTTCTTTTTCGCAGTGGCCAATTCTCTCACCCCCTTTCGAGTTTTGCCAAAACGCTTCTCCAATTATTTGCAAAACAAATGATCAAAAAATTTTCCATCCATCGTTGTGATCTTCTTACTCCATTAAAATTTTTTTTGCAATCATTTCTTCTTCGAAATCACAAGCCAAAATTTGTGAGTTCGCTGTGCAAATTTGAACGAACACTATTCGAATTTCACTTTACCTATTAACCCTACCTGATTTTTTTCCTTAACCCAAGAGAAAAGGGGGGATCAGTGCTTGGCCTCTCCACTCCACTGATGGATGTTTGATTGATGAGGTGAGTGTGATTGATTCAACAATTCCATTATCACAATAGCCCACATGAGAATCATTCTCCGGATTCTTCCCTCAGAGCAATTTGCCTTGAAATTTTTTCCCTTTGTTCTTACCCGCCTCTACGTGACAACCCATCAATTTGTTTCTGCTCGGTGATGGAGTCTTCTAACTGAGGCACACTTTCATTAGCCGGATCCGACATTAAGATTCTCATGTCTCCACACACCAACTGGAGTGCTTGAGTTCCGTCGCAAACGAGGTGAAAGATTAGGGCTAGTGGTTTTCATTCCTTATAGAGTCGCTCCCGTGACTTGTTAGCCCCGACCTAACCTCAAAATCCCTTGACAGCCCATATGTCGATGTGAAGATGTTGGTGCACTCAATTAATCTGAGGGTGAAACCTTGTGAAACACATCGGGAGTAGGGGGCCCTACTCCCGATGGTACTGTTGGCGGGAGGAAGCTATCTCTTTTTCTTCGCAGCCTTCTTTGCAGCAGGTTTCTTCGCAGCTTTCTTTGCGGGTTTCTTTGTTGCCATTCCACTCACCTCCTTTCAAGTCTTGGGCGACACACCGGCCGCTTGTTAAAACTCACACAGCATGTGTGAGCGATGGGTCTGGCTCTCCTCGCCTTTCAAAGGTGTTCGGGGCGACCTTTTTGAATCGTGGGTCTCTCTTTAGGGAAGTGGCCACGGAGGTTATGGGCGTTTTCCCCCGAATTTGCATCCCGCCTTCCATTAAGCGTTGACAGAGCTCCTTGGCATGCATGGGGCGATGGGCTTCTCGTAGGATCCTATGGGCAGCATCCGGCATGCTCATACCGACGTACTTGCTTCGCCCCAGGAGGATTTCCCGTGATTGGTCGGTGACGTCCGCAACCGGCGAGGGCAGACTTCCCTTTTCATCCGTAATGATTTGGCTGGAAAGGCTGGCCAGTTTCGCTTTATCCGCTTCCACGCGGTACAAGGTTTTTGCCAACTCAAGGTATTTCTCGATGGTCGCAACTTCCTCATTCAGACGCTCCCGCTTTTTTTTAAGATCCTTAAGCTTGGTATCATAGGCGCTAATTCGCTGCTCAAGGCCGACTGTTATATCCCTTAGCTCATCTTTTTGCTCTTCCATAGCCAAGCTTTAATCATTGCTTGCTTGCTTTTTATCAAACAAATAAGTCTTTGTCAACAAATTTTTTAAATCTTTTATGTTATAAAAGCTTTCATCTAAATATCATCATAAATGTATTTTCATTATATTCATTCATTTTATTTACTAATATGACGAACCTGTGATTATAGATCGCAATGATTTTACTATGACTTGCTATATTTCATTTTTAATAAGCCTAGATATTGTGGATCATAAAATTATCTTACCCTGGATCTGAGAGGCTAACCTTGATTAGGGTTTTAAAGCGCTGTAACCTAGATGGGCTCCACAAGGGACTCCTTCTACAGCTTTAGACCATCCCCCACTGGACTGAACCAATCCTTGCTGTTATGGGCAAAGGAAAGCCTTGGAAATTCCACAGTTTACCCTTGTTTTCCCCTCCATTGCTCCCCTTGTGGGGAATTTTATCCCTATGGTAGGGTATATTATGCTCTTAAACCTCATGGCCGCCCAATGCTGTTACTATCCCCTCTACCCATAAATCTCTTGGCTCTAGACTTTCCAGGGGTGACCGCCTTTGTTTCCAAGCTTGGGTGGCCCAAGTATCGGGCTCGGCAAATCCTTCGCTGGGTGTACCAAAGCCGGATCCGGGATATTCACCAAATGACTGACCTCGCCCTCCAGGATAGGGAATACCTTCAGTCATTCGTGACAATTGGACGAGGTTCGAAACCAAGGGTTCTCCAATCTGGCGATGGGACCAGGAAATTTCTTCTGCCCCTTGAAGACGGAGGCACCATTGAGAGTGTGTTGATCCCCGAGGGGCGAAGGGTCACATTGTGCGTATCCACACAGGTGGGGTGCACGCTGGATTGTACCTTTTGTTTGACGGGCCAAATGGGATTGAAACGAAACTTGAGGGCCCATGAAATCGTCGAACAGGTCTTGACGGCTCAGGACCATCTCTCCCCTTCTGGCCATATCACCTCTCTTGTGTTTATGGGGATGGGTGAGCCACTGGCCAACCTGGATGAGGTGTCTGACGCCATCCACCGCTTGACCAATACCCAATGGGGTCTGGGCTTCTCACCTCGACGTATCACGATTTCCACCGCCGGCCTTGCCACGCGACTCCATGAAACGGCTGGCCTTGGGGTGAATCTTGCCATCTCGCTCAACGCGACGACCAATGAGCAGCGTGGTCGCCTGATGCCAAGGGTGAACCAACTACACCCGCTCCCCGAACTTCTTGATGCCTGTAGGACTTACCCCCTGTCCAGAGGTCGTCGCCTGACCTTTGAGTATGTGTTGTTGGGAGGCGAAAATGATTCTGCCACTGACGCCAAGCGGTTAGCCAAGCTGCTGAAGGGCATTCGGTGCAAAATTAACCTGATCCCATTTAATGAATTCCCAGGCAATCCCTTCCGCCGTCCGGACGAGGCGGTGGTGATCCAGTTTCAATCACTGTTGCGCCAATCCCATTTTGATGTGTTTATTCGGAAAAGCCGGGGCCGCGACATCCTCGGCGCCTGTGGTCAATTGGGGGATCTTCCCCTGTGAAGTCTAAAGCCCAAGCAACCGACAACGGCGTTATGAAGAATCTGGTTGGTGCGTCACTGGAATCCTCCCTGCAGGAAAAGTTCCTGGAGCTCCGAAAACTGTTCCATGACATGGGCGCCGTTCTAGTCGCGTTTTCTGGTGGGGTCGACAGCACACTCGTCCTAAAATTGGCTCATGATACGCTTGGGTCTCGGGCGATTGCAGTCACCGCGGTTTCTCCAACCTTCCCCGAAGTCGAGCTTGACACTGTCCGCCAACTCAGCCAAGAAATCGGAGCTCGTTTAATCATCACCGAAACCAATCAACTCCAGATGCCCCACTTCGTTCGCAACGATGGGATGCGCTGTTACCATTGCAAAACCGATCTGTATCATCTTCTCGGCGATATCCAAAAGGATTTGGACATCCCAAGCGTTGTGGATGGAACCAACAGGGATGACTTGAGCGACGAGCGACCGGGGATCAAAGCGGCTCGGGAATTCAGCGTGCGGAGCCCCCTCGTCGAGGCGAGTATGGGCAAGGCAGACATCCGGACCCTCGCCAAAGCCCTCGGGCTTTCAAATTGGGACAAACCAGCAGCGGCGTGCCTGTCTTCAAGAATTCCAAGAGGGATTATGATTACACATGAGAAGTTACGACGAGTGGAGAAGGCGGAAGCCTTTCTGTTAGATGAAGGCTTCCGGCAGGTTCGGGTCCGTGACCATGAGGGTCTCGCCCGGATTGAATTGGATTCAGAAGATCTCTCCGCTTTCCTTGATCCAGACCGTCGCCAGAGGGTGACCCAAGCTTTGAAGAACGCCGGCTTTCGCCGAGTGACGCTGGATCTTGAAGGTTATCGGCAGGGTGGCGGAAACGCCAGGTAAATAATCTCGCGATTCGCCGCTTCAACCTTCTACTCTACCTCAAATTGCCAAAGCAATAGTGCAGAGGAAAAGAGGGCTTCTAGGGGATGGGGCCAAGTCCAGGCATTTCCAATGAAGGATGCTAGGGCTGGCTTTTGGAAGGGTTCTCTCCGACGGCCTCCAGAGCCTCTTCCGCCAGTCGTCGATGATCATCGTCGGTGAGACTCCTCGCCAGGACTTTTTCGGCAACGAGTATTGCCAGATCAGCCGTTTTGTGCCTGATCTCCTGTAACGCTTTCCGTCGCTCCCGCTCAATTTCTTGTGTGGTCTCTTCTCTGATTCTGGCCGACTCTGCTCGAAGGCGCTGTTCATTGTCTTCCAGAAGCCGTTGGGCTTTGGTCTTGGCTTCAACCATAATAGCTTCGACCTCCCGCGCGGCTCCTAGTAACTTCGCCTCATACTCCCTCAGCCGCTGTTCCGCGGTTGCCCGATTCTGTTCAGCCTGCTCGATGCTATCCCGGATTTTCCGCTCGCGCGTTTCCAGGGCTTCCACGATCGGCGGGAGAGCGAACTTGTAGAGAACCCAAAACAAAATTCCAAAGGAGACCACCTCCCAAAAAATAAGAGACGAGAAAAAATGGGTATCGAATTGTGGCATGCCGGATTGATCCTATTTCCTCAGTCCCATGATGATAAAGGCGATCACCAGTCCATACAGTGCAATGGCTTCCACCAGGGCGAACCCGATCCACATGTATTTTCCGACACGGGCCTCAGCTTCCGGTTGCCGGGCAACCGCCTCAATCATCTTGCCAAAAATATAACCGATTCCGATCCCGGCGCCTGCAAAGCCAGCCGCTGCCAGGCCCATACCCAGTAATGCCGATGCTGCTGAGTCCATTGTGTTCCCTTCCTCCCCTTTGTGGGATTAATAATTCACTGCCACGGGTATGCCAGTTCAGTGGAGATGGATCGCATCTCCGATGTACACGCAGGTTAAAATGGTAAAAATGTAAGCTTGAATGAAGGCAATACCCAGTTCCAAAGCATAGAGGGCAACTGTAAACGCAAAGGGCAACCACCCAATCACCAGTCCTCCTGCAATCGTCAATCCAAATAAGACACCGAGAATCACATGTCCCGCCGTCATGTTCGCGAAAAGCCGCACGGAAAGGGAGAGCGGTCTAGCCAGATGGCTAATCAGCTCTATTGGAATCATCAGAGGGATGAGCCAACCAGGAGTACCGGGAGGAACAAGAATGCTGAGAAACCTTATTCCATGGAGCCTGAAGCCCACCACCACGCTCAACGTATACACCCCAACCGCAAAGACCCCTGTGACCACTAACTGACTAGTCACCGTATAGGAGCCGGGAATCAGTCCTAAAAGGTTGCAAAACAGAATGAACAAAAAAAGCGAGCTGATCAACGGGAAAAAACGCATGCCTTCCTGGCCCATGGTCTCTCGAATTATTCCCCTGATAAACTCCACAAGGATTTCTGCAAGGCTTTGCAACCTGGTAGGAACCAATTGCCTTGAGGAACCAGCGCGAACCAACAGGCCGATGACCAACGCCACAGCCACGAACATCATGACCACGGCCTTATTCAAGGAAATATCCAGTCCGAAGAGGGAGAGAGGAATCAGAGCGTGCAGCTCAAAGGGATGCAGCGGATCTTCCAAGGAACACTCTTTCCCTTTAAGTTAGGTTTCCCACCGCTGTGCGGTTCGGTATGCGTTTCGGATGCCCGTGACGAGCCCGAGGATCAGTCCCACAACCAACCCCCATGGCCCCGAGCTAAACAGGTAGGTATCAACCACCCAGCCCAGTCCCCCACCCACAATCAAGGCAGCAAGCAGTTCCGTGCTCACCCTGACCGCCTGCCCCAGCCCCGCGAACAATGGATCCTGAGAAGGAGGCATAGCCCTGTAATATCAATGGGAGCGCGCCATTCAAACAAAACGTGATAATCTTGTCAAGCAAACAGCCATTGCGCGTGGAACTTCTATCGATTAATTTTGAAAAAGGCTTCCCCAGCCTTTTTCCTGGTGGTTATGCTGGTGGTTATGTTAGATAATAGAGGCACAGATGGAACGTTTTTTCTATATCGTCATCACAACCATTCTGGCCATGACGATTTACTCCCCCGGGGGAGCCGAAGACCAATTGTCAGATCTTACCGGAGGAGTCATTCCCCTTGTATCTTTTGACCCCGCCGACGCCCTTAGTCCTGGAGGTGAGTTATACGCAAGCGGTGAGTTAACGACACGCAGTGACCTTCGGTACTCCATACGGGTGAAAAATCAAACCGGGGACCCGATTCTCGCCTCGTCACTGATAATTGTGGTTGACAAAATCGTTGAGGTCGCACGGGGGAGAGACGTCATCAATCAGCTTGAAGTCATCGGTCACGATGGGTACACCGAAGAAGGAAAACCGTTTTTTCGAATTCCGCCTGGAAGTTCCACTGAATTGGCCCCTTTTGCGGAAAGTCATCCGGTTCTCGTGCAAATTCGTAACCCTGATCTGCTTCGCCTATCCACCCCAATCCTTCGTGTCCGAGGAGTGCGGGTAGATGCTATAAAACAAATAGAAGAGCTTGGCCGGGTGTTGATTCAAAAAGGGCTGCTCTCCCCAGAAGAAGCCGCGGACCTCTTGAAGTCCACCGCTTCCGCCAATCAATGACCTTCGTCTGCCATGCCGCAGTTTGCCCTCTCTCCTCACGAATCGACCCCGAGCCGTTCATGTCTATTCCCGCTTGTCCATTCCAAACCTCTCCCCCACCCGGATGTCTATGAACTGTTTTCCCGAGTGGCTTCGCCTGCTAAGCCATCGTTCCTCTTGGAAAGTGGGAAGGGATCCGCCGTCATCGCGCGCTATTCTTTTTTCGGAACCGCCCCTTACCTCGTTTTTTCTGGGAAAAATGATGGATATGAAATCCGGACCCAAGAGAGCGTGGTCCAAAAATCCGGTGATCCTTTCTCTGCCCTTATCGCCCTACTCAAACCCAGCCTCATCACCCGCCCCCCGAATCTCCCTCCTTTCCTCGGCGGTGCCGTTGGCTTTTTTAGCTACGATCTGATCCGACGATTTGAGCACCTTCCTGAAGTGGCGAAAGACGATCTCCAACTCCCTGATCTAAAGTTCCTTTTTGTGGATCTCCTAGCGGCAGTTGATCATGACACCCACACTCTTCACCTCATCTTTACCCCACCCCCAGAAAGGCTGCTGACAGAGTCCCACGACAACCTCTATCGGGAAGGAGAAGAGCGGTTGGCCGAATTCGAAGATTTGCTGTCCAGGCCTCGAAAACACCGAAATGGGACAGACTTTTCTATTTCCCCAAGCGCTATTCAGGCCGATCAATCACGATCGGACTATATGCAGCGCGTCCTGGAATGCCAATCGTTCATCGGCGCCGGGGATATCTATCAGGCTAACCTGTCCCATCGCTTCACAATCCAGGTGAATGATCACAACGAAGGGACTCTTCAAGAATCAGCCCACCTTCTTTACCAACGGCTTAGGAAGGTCAATCCTTCCCCGTTTTCCGCCTTGCTAGACTTGGGCGAGGTAGCCCTCGTGTCTTCTTCACCGGAACGCTTAGTATGTTTACAAGGTCCCCGAGCAGAGACCCGACCCATCGCGGGGACCCGCCCGCGGGGGCGAACTCCCTCCGAAGACCAGGATCTGGTCGGAAGTCTCCTCACCAGTAGGAAAGAACGGGCAGAACACCTCATGTTGGTGGATTTAGCAAGGAACGACCTCGGTCGGGTGTGTCGGTACGGAACGGTCAAGGTTGATGAGTTTATGGCTGTTGAACAGTATTCCCATGTCGCCCATTTGGTCTCGAATGTATCGGGGTTTCTTCGCGAACCGCTGAAAGGTAACGACCTGATCCAGGCCATTTTTCCGGGGGGCTCAATTACCGGCGTTCCGAAAATTCGCTGTATGGAAATTATTGAACATCTGGAACCGGTTCGCCGAGGACCTTACACCGGATCGATTGGGTACCTGAGTTGGACCGGAGACATCGACCTCAACATCGTGATTCGAACCCTCCTTTTGACGCTCCAGTACGGATACCTCCAGGTCGGCGCCGGAATCGTCGCCGATTCGGACCCTGGCCGCGAATTCGAAGAAACCATGTATAAGGCTCAAGCGCTATTCCAAGCGCTCCAGTGAGCTCATTCATTCGTCCTCTAACCCTATGTGGGTCTTTTTGAATGACCAGTTTGTCAAAAAGGATCAGGCACTCATCTCAGTCTTCGATCATGGATTTTTGTACGGAGCCGGCGTCTTCGAAACCCTGCGTGCCTATGGGAAACGGATATTTTTGCTAGATCGTCATCTCGCCCGACTCCATCGATCCTGCGATCTGATAGGGCTGATTCCCTCCATTCCCGAAGAAAAATTGGCATCCCTCCTGGGCGAAATCCTTCATCGCAACAACCTGGTTGATGCCTTGCTTCGCCTCACCATTTCCAGAGGTGCGGGCACCACTGGGTTGGATTCTCCCTCCAACGGTCAGCCGACCACAGTCATTTTCGCTCGTCCGCTTCCAAACTTTCCCCCGGACCTATGGAACCATGGTGTCCGTTTGGTCGTGGTTGGGATTCGTCGGAATTTGCCATCGGCCCTCCCTCCTGAAATTAAATCATTAAATTATTTGAACAACATCCTAGCCAAACAGGAAGCCACCCAGGCGCAAGCCTTTGATGGTCTGATGCTGAACGCTCATGGATACTTGGCCGAGTGCACGACCAGCAATGTTTTTTTCATTAAAAGCGAACGGCTCTATACCCCGGCATTCGAGTGTGGGATTTTGCCGGGTCTCACCAGGGAAGTGGTCATTCAGTTTGCCGGTGAATTGGGGCTGTCGGTTGAAGAGGGAAACTACTATCCCGAGCAACTCGCTCAGGCCGATGAATGTTTCATCACCAACACCGGACTTGAGATTATGCCGGTTCGGGAATTGGGAAACAGCAAAATTGGTCCCAGTTCACCTGGACCGATCACGAAGAGGCTTCAGGACAGGTTTAAAACCAATATTGAGCAGCTTCTCGCCCAGTTGAGCTAGGAACATTGACAAATTAATTGGAGTTGGAAGAAGAGCGCGGGTCATCCCGCTCGATGATTTTGGGGCAGGGATTGGAGCGGCGAAGCTGTTCGTTGAATCCGACTGTGGGTTTTCCAGGCAAAGCCTTTACGGTCCGGGAAATCTGTCCGGAAATGGGCCCCTAGACTGTTTTCTCTCCACAAAGCCGCTTCAGCAATGCAGCGGCCCACCTGGACCATATTTTTGACTTCCAAGTCCGATCGAGTTCGAAGGGGCCCATCAACGAGGTGTTCCCACCGAGAGAGCTGGGCCAACGCACCCACCAGTGAATCCCCAGTTCTGACCAGGCCAACCTTTCCCCACATCACACGGCGCAAGGAATTTCGAAGCTTTTCAGCATCTTCTAAAGATCGTGGGGGAGCCCCCTCGACACCGGCCAGGACTTGGAGGGTCGGCCGGATATCCTTCCTTATGGTCCCCATAGTTGTGGCCGACTTCGCAGCCCGTACCCCAAAGACTAATCCCTCAAGCAGGGAATTGCTGGCCAGCCTATTAGCACCGTGAACCCCACTGCAGGCTACCTCCCCCGCGGCAAACAGGCCTGGGATGCTTGACTCCCCCCCAACCCCCGTTCGTATTCCCCCCATGAAATAGTGAGCGCTCGGGGAGACGGGAATCCATTCTTCTGTGATATCGATATCAAACCGGAGACACGTGGTGTAAATGGTAGGAAACCGTTTCTTGATAAAGGCTCCATCGAGATGGGTGACATCCAGGTACACGTGCCGTGATCGGGTGGCCGCCATTTCCGACCAAATGGCTCGCGCGACAATATCCCGCGGCGCTAATTCAGCTTCGGGGTGATAGCGTTTCATAAACAATTCCCCTTTTCGATTTCGAAGCAGCCCGCCTTCCCCCCGCATCGTCTCGGAAAGGAGAAACGGCGGACAAGAGGGGAGATAGAGCGAAGTAGGATGGAATTGGACGAATTCCATATCTTCGAGAACCACTCCAGCCCGAAATGCCATGGCAATGCCATCTCCCGTTGCAACAGCAGGGTTGGTAGTTCTCGCGAAGACCTGACCGGCCCCACCGGTTGCCAGTAATACTGAGGTAGCCGGAAGAATAAGATGTTGCCCCGTCGACTCATCCAGCACAACAGCGCCCCAACACCGGCCTTCGGCCACCAGCAGGTCAACGCTGAAGTGGTGATCCAGCCATTTGATTTCCCTCTCCTTGCGGGCCCTGGCCAACAAAACCCGGACAATTTCATTGCCCGTCGCATCCCCATGGGCCCGGAGCACTCGACTGCGACTGTGAGCCCCTTCCTTGGCAAAAGCAAACTTCCCGTTGACCTTATCAAATTGGGTGCCCCACGCGATTAACTCTTGGATCCTGGCTGGACCGTCCTCCACCAAAACTCTGGTGGCTGCCTGCCGGCCAAGCTGGTGCCCCGCTCGTATGGTGTCGTTGAAATGCAGGTGGACATCATCTTCCCCATTGAGGGCAACTGCCACCCCGCCCTGTGCGTATATTGAGCTGCTTTCCCACGGGCTACCCTTCGTGACAATCACCACCCGTCCATGCCGACAAAGTTCAATAGCAGCTCGAAGGCCAGCTACCCCACTGCCGACGACCAGGAAATCACATTCCGGCCCCCAATTCCATTGATGAGGACCTTTTCTAACGGCCATACATACGATCTCCATTGAAGGCTATTGAAAATAGCCTGTGTGGGGAAAGCCTGTTTTCAAAACACTTGGGGAAGCACAGTGTGGAAGTTTTCCATCACCCGGCTAGGACATGGCCCGTCGCGTGGCCATTCCAAAAGGTAAATCGCCCTCTAGACCTGTGAGTAAGATGACCTGGGTCCCGCTCCACAGTAAAATTCCGTGGCCTCGCCCCTCTACCCCTATTTCTTCTGGAGACCGCCTCCACTTCCCCTGCCATCTGATAGACACCGTGATCAGATCTCCGGTGATATTGATCCGCTCAATGAAAAGATTGAGGGAAATCATTGAAAAGGTCGAAAAGTCTTTGCGGATTTCTTCTTCCAAGCGTTCGAGACGTTCCAACGGCAACAGCAGGTCTTCCACTGCGGCTTCATCCTTCTCGACATAGGCCTTCCGAAGGGACTCGACAGCCCCAACGATTCGTTCAAAACGAGCATGCTCTTCAGGATTCTTAGGAGGATTAGAGCTGCACCCGAAAAGAACAATCAGAAGACAGGGGAAGAGAAATCGAGGGAGCCGTTCACTTGCGATCCATCCCATTGGCCATTATAGCGATGAGGTTACAGGATTGGTCAAGGCGGGAGTCATTCTCCTTATTCGACCCAAGATGACTCGCTCACCGCAGTTCATTTCTTGACACTTCTTGTGAGCCTGTGATACGTGTGAAGGCCTTTTCCACTTGGTCAGAGGACGCACCTGTTTTCATCTCCTCCTTTGCCAGCTACAACGATGATTAAAAATTTGCCTTCCCAGGAAGGATTGGGGTAGGAATGGCGAGTGTTGTTAAAAAGAGACGGAAAAAAATGCGGAAGCATAAGCATAAAAAGCTCCGTCGACGAATGAAGTTTGCTCGACGACGCCATTAAGGCTGATGACAAGTCGATAAGGTGGGGTCCATGCACTTGGGGAAAAAAACCAAGATTCGTGTCCGGACTGCACTGAGTACTTATACGGGGAATCTGTTCATTCCCTCCATGCGCAATCGGGTGTCGGACCTTTTTAATGACGATGCGGTGTTTTTCATTACCCTCACCGACGTGGTCATAGACGGCAAAGAACAGGCTGACTTCGTCGCACTAAACAAAAACATGATCGAATCTGTCACCCAATTGGAGTGACTCTGGCCAGAAACCTCTCGGCCTCCATTCTGGCTTGACCCCTGCCTATGACTTCTCCCCCTACTTTCTCCGGCCTTACCCGATCTCAACCTTCGTTCGTGACTTTCTGAAACGACCAATGTCGTCTTTCTCGCGGTTTTACCCCTTCTTCCGTCCACACCTTTCCCACATGGTCATGGCAGCCCTGATGGTCATGATGGTCGCCGCCCTCAATCTGTTGTTGGTTCGCCTTGCTGGCAAAATGTGGGACATCATTACGATTCAGCGTAACTACCAGCTCATGACCCAGACGATTTTTGTGTTTCTGGGGATCGGGGTGGCCCAAAGCATGTTATCCATGGGGCATGGGTACATGACCACGAGGGTCACGCAACATCTCATCGCCGACTTTCGAACACACCTCTTTAGCCATCTTCAGGGGCTATCACTCAGCTTTTTTGCCAAACGGAGGACCGGGGAAATTCTCTCCCGTCTCATGAATGATGTGGGCATCATTAAAACAACTGTGAAGGAGGCCCCCATCGATTCGGCCAAACATCTGGTCACTCTGATTGGCGGAATTGGATTTCTGCTGGTCATGAACTGGCAATTATGTATGCTCATCCTTCTTCTGCTCCCCATCTTGGTTGTGGTGGCTAGATTGTTCGGTCGGCGGCTCAAAGCCCTCTCAACACAAATTCAGGACCAAAAAGCCTCGGTGACCACCTTGATCGAGGAAGTGCTCTCG
Organism: Nitrospinota bacterium; assembly: GCA_022572725.1. Classification (GTDB taxonomy): domain Bacteria; phylum Nitrospirota; class Nitrospiria; order Nitrospirales; family UBA8639; genus JACZVJ01. Next base: position 12,881 of record JACZVJ010000004.1, read on the forward strand.
GGCATTCGAGTCGTCAAGTCCTTTGTCCAAACTCGGCGGGAAACAGGTCGGTACCGATTGGCCTTACAGGCCGGGGTGGCGATGTCCCTTCGGCGGTCCGTCATCCTGTCGGTGTTTATTCCGATCATCACATTCCTCACCTTCGCCATGGCATCCGTCGTCCTCTGGTATGGTGGAAAACAAGTCATGGAAGAGACGATGACCCCAGGCGACTTGTTTGCCTTTATCCTGTTTGCCGGGATCCTGATTGGGCCCTTCGGGTCAGCCGCACGGATTTACTCACAAATAAAAGAGGCTCAGGGCGCCATGCAACGGGTGTTTGAATTGTTGGACACCAAGCCGGAAGTCACTGACCAGCCCAACGCCCGTATCCTACCGACTATTCAGGGCCATGTGTACTTTTCTCATGTGGGGTTTGCCTACGATTCCCGGCAACCGGTTCTCTCGGATGCCTCATTTGAGGTGCAGCCAGGTGAAATGGTGGCACTGGTAGGGCCTACCGGCTCTGGGAAAACCACCATCGTGAATCTCCTGCACCGTTTTTATGATCCCACCGAAGGGTTTATTTCCATCGATGGGTATGACCTCCGCGAGGTGACCTTGGAGAGCCTGTATCGCCAAATTGCTCTCGTCCCTCAGGAATCCATCTTATTTGGCGAGACCATTTTAGAAAACATCCGGTACGGGCGGGAATCAGCGACAGAAGAGGAGGTCTTGAAGGCAAGCCAAGCGGCCAATGCGCATGCTTTTATCACCGCATTGCCGGATCAATACCAGACCTTGGTGGGAGAAAAGGGTGTCAACCTTTCGGGAGGGCAGCGACAGCGCATCGCCATTGCTCGGGCCATTTTGAAGAATCCGCGGCTGCTTATTCTAGATGAAGCCACCTCGGCTTTGGATTCGGAGTCCGAAATGTTGGTGCAGGAGGCTTTAAGTCATTTAATGGCGGGGCGTACGACGGTGGTTATTGCCCACCGTCTCACCACCATCCAACAGGCGAACCGAATTCTCGTGGTTAATAGAGGGAGCATCGTAGAGGAAGGAACGCATTCGGTTCTCATGCAATTGGGAGGGCTGTACCATCATCTGTATACCCTCCGCATGGCCGAATGGGAGGTGCAGGATACAACTGCGGGGACTGAACGCCCATCCCCACTCTCCAGGGGAATGGGCTGAGGATTAGAACTCACGTCGTGGTAAGTTGAAGGGGATACGTGGACCAAGAGGGACAGGGTTTCTTTCCAAACGAGGGGACTGCTAGCCCCCTCTCGTATTCACTTGATCTTGGAAAAATCCGCCTCGAGGCTGATGAGCTGCCCGTCGGGGAAAAATACGACTATGTTTGTTTTGGCCCTGGGGTCAAAATCCTGATACGCAAACCGGGCGGAAAATCGAGAAACGTAATCAGAGGCGGTGCCGGGGACCTTTCTCCCACGACTGGGCTTCCCTTTGTCCACCGGCATAATGTTTTTTGACCCTTGTTGCAAGGCCACGTCGGCTCCATCAGCAAAAAATTCTTCCTTCCCACACAATCCCATTTCAATTTCCAGGTTGGGCATCGCCAAAATTTCCTGGATCTTGGTGTCTGGCATTCTAATGTCCCGCTTCTGCCGCTTGGATTCTGCGGCTTCACGGCGACCAAAATACTCCAGCCAGTAAAATTTTGTTTTCAAAATCGCACTAGGCCCACAGGGATCCGTCTCTGGGTCTGCCCCAATTCGAATCGCCTTGTCGGCCGCTTTGAGCACCTTGATCACTTCCTCCGGGGTCTGCGCTTTATCCAATGGTTCACGACCTGCAGCCAAAACCTTCTTGGCTTTCTCTAACGTCATAGTGACGTCGATAGCCAAAATGGGGGACGGGGTCAGGCTCCACCCGACAAGAAGGGCCCCCAGCGTCAAGGCAATTATTGGCTGCCTCATTTTCGATGATGAGCCCATGGGACTCCTCCTTTTCCGTAAGTCGTAACGAAGCCCTATCTCCAATTCATGGTAACTCGCCCGCTCCCAAGCCCGAGGACGGGTGGATTGTAAGTGACAATCCAACCCTTTGCAATCCCCACACCACCCATCTTAAATTTGAGGTGTCCTAGTCATATGACCCCTATGGAAACGGCGTGATCTCAATAGTTGACTCCCTCAATTAAGTCAGTTACATTACGCCCGCTTTACCGCCCAGGTGGGCTCTTCAGTTTTTCTTGTATGAGTTCGGGACTCCAGCCTTACCAGCAAATCCTCATTTCACTTTTGAATCCATGCGAGGCTCAAATCAGCGAGAATTGGGTGTAGGAGTGGGAAGGCGTCATAACGGAAAAGCCATGAACCTACAAACCCTTGAGCGCGTGTACACCAATTATGCCTCGGTGTACGACCAGACCTTCGGGAGAGTCTTCCATCAATCCCGGGAGTCAGCAGTCCGTAGGCTGCAGGTTTCCCCACGTGAGCGCATCCTGGAAGTTGGAGTGGGGACCGGAATGTCACTTCCCCTTTACCCCAGGGACTGCGAAGTAGTGGGGATTGATTTATCCTTAGGGATGCTCCGAAAAGCCCAAAAACGGATTGAGGATCACAAATTAGACAATGTCACTCTTCAGCGAATGGATGCGGGGGATATGGATTTCCAGGATAATTCTTTCGACATTGTCATGGCAGCCTACGTGGTGACTGCTGTCCCGGATTACAGAAAATTGGTATCGGAGATGACCCGAGTGTGCCGACCGGGGGGACGAATCGTCATGCTGAACCACTTCAGCAATGGGAATAAATTCATAGCCACGTTGGAAAAGATGATCTCTCCCATGTGCATGCACATGGGATTCCGCACCGACCTATCCTTACACCACGTCCTTGAAGGTACCTCACTGCTGGTTGCACGAGAGGAAAAAGTCAACCCCTTCCGATTTTGGCATCTGGTTGAGTGCGTCAACACCAAAAATGCCCATCCTGCGTTCCAAGGCAGCGTGTAATGCTTCCCCTGGACCGTAAGTACATCAGCCTCTTTCCGAGCTAAAAAATCCCTCCGAGAGGCAAGCCCTCTGCCTTCAGCACACTGATTTTGAGGGGCCCGGCATCTTTAGGACCTCGCTTTCCAGCCACCACTACGACGTTCGAACCTGCCTTGTGCCAGCAGAGGGTCTACTGTCAAATCCCGCGGATTTTCTCCTGATCATGGGAGGCCCTATGTCCGTGAATGATTCCGAGCCATGGATAATCAAGGAGATTGAGTTTATTACGCACACGGTAAAACGCGGGGCCCCGGTCTTGGGGGTATGCTTAGGGTGCCCAACTATTGGCCAAGGGACTAGGAGCACCAGTGAAACCGGGGCCACCAGTGAAACCGGGGCCAAGGATGGAACTTGGGCCCAAGCTGATTACCGTTACCCAGGAAGGGCAGGGGGATCGGGTATTTAGCAACTTCCCAAAAACCTTTGAGGTGTTTCAATGGCATGGTGAAGGATTTGATCTCCCGGAGGGTGCTGTCTCTCTCGCCTCATCTGATTTGTATTCTCCTCAGGCCTTTCGATTTGGCCGTCGGGTGTATGGTCTTCTCTTTCATCTCGAGTTGGAAGCCAAGGGGATCGAAGCGTTATGCCGAGAATGCCCCGACGCTGTGCACCACGGTGGCACCACCCCAGAATTGTTGCTTTCAGCGGGATCCAAAATCCTGTCCCGTTGGCATGAATGGGTCGATCGACTGATTGCCCATATGTCTGTGAATTAGCCAATCAATTCGCCTGCTCAAGTTTGCTGAGGCCGTCTTGAGCTTCCTTGATTACTCCAGGGCTGCTGAAGTAACGTGGGGCTTCCGTCAAGTTGGCCTATTTTTTTGGCCTCGAACCAACGCAAAGAAGGGAGTACAGACGAATGGGCGGATTCCCCATTACGTATGCGGAACGCATTCAGAAGCTACCACCGTACCTCTTTGCCGCCATCGATGAGATGAAGCAAAAGGCCATGGCGAGAGGCGTGGACATCATCAACCTCGGCATAGGCGATCCGGACTTGCCTACTCCAGCACCGATCATCGATCGCCTCAAGAAAGCTGCGGCCGACCCCAAGCACCACCAGTACCCCTCATACGATGGAATGCTGTCATTTCGCACGGCGGTTTCCCGGTGGTACAAAAAACGATTCGGGGTGACTGCGGACCCGGCCACGGAAGTGCTGACCCTCATTGGCTCCAAAGAGGGCATTGGGCATGTGCCCCTGGCGTTCATCGATTCAGGAGATGTCGTCCTGGTGCCGAGCCCAGGTTATCCCGTCTACCCTGTGGCTGCCAGCTTTGCAGGTGGGACGTCCTACACCATGCCGCTCCTCAAGCAGAATGGGTTCCTGCCGGATTTGAATGCCATTCCCAAGGGCATCGCCCAGCGGGCCAAGCTCATGTTTCTCAATTCACCGAATAACCCCACTTCCGTGGTGGCCGACCAAGAATTCTTTAGTCGAGTTGTGGCTTTTGCACAGGAGCACCACATCATTGTCTGCCACGATGCCGCCTATTCGGAAATCTATTTCGACGGGAAACGACCCACGAGCTTTTTGGAAGCCGAAGGCGCGATGACCGTAGGGATCGAGTTTCATTCACTCTCAAAGACCTTTAACATGACCGGCTGGCGGATCGGGTTTGCCGTGGGGAACAGGGAAATCATAGCAGGCCTTGGAAAGGTGAAAAGCAATCTGGATTCCGGAGTATTTCAAGCTGTGCAGGAAGCAGGCATTACCGCGCTGGATTCCGACGACCAACTGACAGAAGGACTCCGCAAAATTTATCAGGAACGACGGGATGTCCTCGTGCCGGGCCTTCAAGCACTTGGGCTGGAGTTGGACCCCCCAACTGCTGCCTTTTACGCATGGATCACAGTCCCAAAGGGATATACGTCTACCTCTTTCACTGCACATTTATTAGAAAAGGTAGGCATTGTGACCACGCCGGGGAATGGGTTTGGAGATCCAGGCGAGGGCTATATCCGCATGACGCTTACAACCTCGAAAGAACGGCTGGCGGAGGCTATTGAGCGAATTCAAAAGGTGGGGTGGTAGTTTGTCCTGTTAAAAATGAAGGTGAATGTATTTCTTAGACCAGAAATTCGGCAATCTTTTCCCTCTCCCCATTTGGGGAGAGGGTGAGGGGGATTCTGGGAATCCAGGAACTTGTCCCAACACCGGAAGACCATGGGCCAAGAAACGGTCTTCATCGGCTTCGGGTCCAATATGGGTGATCGCCAGGATTTTTGTGATCGCGCCATCGCCCTCATGAACCTTCTACCCGCCTCCCAACTCACTGGAGTGTCCTCCTATTACGAAACAGAGCCCATCGATCCAACCAGTGAACTCGGCTCCACTTGGTTCTATAACGGCGTGGTCCGAATTGAAACCAAATTAACCCCGCGTAAGCTCTTGGAAATTTGTCAGGAAACGGAACGCAGCCTTGGCCGAGATCCTGAACACCGCAAGGGGCCGCGGACCATGGACCTCGACATCTTGTTTTACGGACAGGAAAAGATTGACCAACCTGGGCTCACCATCCCTCATCCCCGGCTGCACCTTCGCCGGTTTGTCTTAGTCCCCTTAGCGGAACTGGCTCCGGAATGGAACCACCCTACCTTCAATCAATCCGTCAAAGACCTGCTCGATTCACTCGACGACCCCGGTCAGGTCAGAAAATCGGACATCCTCCCAGGCTCCAGCTATGGAGCCCGTCCGACCTGTACCCCATCCTAAATGCGCATTCTCCGCTCAGTCAGGGCCCTACAAGCCTGGAGGCGGCAGCAAATACCTCAAACAGGAACAATCGGCTTTGTCCCAACCATGGGCGCACTTCATGAGGCCCACCGCCATCTTATTCAGCGGGCAAGGCACTCGTGCCAAACTGTGGTCGTCAGCATCTTCGTCAACCCCCTCCAATTTGGGCCGACTGAAGACTACAAACGGTATCCCCGATCACTCAAAGCCGATACAGCCCTCTGCCGTGCTGAAGGGGTTGATGTTCTGTTTGTTCCGTCCTTAAAAGACATCTATCCACCGGGATTTCAAACGAGGGTGACGGTGACCGAACTAGCCAACCGGTGGGAAGGGGAACACCGCCCAACCCACTTCCAGGGAGTCGTCACCGTCGTGTTCAAATTGCTTAACCTGGTTACACCGGGCTGGGTGTTTCTGGGCCAGAAGGATTACCAGCAAACGCTCTTGGTCCGGCAGCTTAGCAAAGATTTACACCTGGACGTGAAAATCGCGATGTGCCCGACGGTGCGGGAACCAGACGGGCTGGCCCTCAGCTCCAGAAACCAGTACCTCACAGCAACGCACCGGCGAAAAGCGTCACTCTTGTATCAGGCCCTGAAAGCAGGAAAAGGGGCAATTCAGAGAACCGGGTTAAGAAAGGCTGAAAAAATTCGGCAAGTGATGCTGAACCAATTGTCGGGGGAACCTCTCGTGTCGATAGAGTACCTCGCGGTGTGCGATGCTCAAACGCTCGAGCCGCTTCACCATGTCAAGGGTAGGGTGGTTCTCCTTGGAGCCATCTGCCTGAGCAACGTGCGCCTAATTGACAATGTGGTTCTTCGGGTACCCTGAAGTTCTTCCCCTGGCCATTTCTTGGACAATACCCCAAAAGGCCCCATCACGTGGAAGCCATGGTGTCCTTCCGGTTCTAATTAAAGTCGATGGAAATTTAGGCGCTTTCCCACCCTCAGCCTTTCCCCTCTTTAAGCTTCTCTGATCCTCCGAATCTCATAAAACCTTTGGAGAAATGTTTCGTTTTAAGAATCATAAAATTCCTGAAGCCACTTTCGGATGTAGTCCAGGTGCACTGCCTCATTCTTCAAAAGAACGGATCGAACGTCTTCAAGGTCCCGGGGCCGTCCGGCAATGATTTTGTGAATAATGACGTCTTCCACTGAAGCAAAGTGAACTGCCGTGTCTTCCATTTTTACTTTCCGGACACGCCCCATTGCTCGCCGTTCATACAGGGGAAAAAAATGAAATCCACCCGAATCGCAGCAGCGGAATCTTCACAAGGAAAGACCATAGTTTCACGAGAAAACGTTTCCGCATCAACCATTGCTGAAGGTCAATACTTTTTACCATATCGATGACTTTGGAAAGGTTTTCGAGGTCAACCCCTAAAGTAATGTCGATGCCTTTGGTCAAGAGCGGTTCCCCATATAGGAGGACGGCTTGGCCCCCAATGACCATGTACGGGATTTCAGCCTTGTTGAGTGCCGTCGCGATCTTTACTAGCAGACGTTCGAACATTGATCACCTTGGCCAGGCGAATGTCGATCTCGATTCCTTCGAGAGGATCCTTGAGCGGGAACACCCCGAGGGATCAAGCCTCCCGGTACAGGGCCTCAAAGATTTGTCAATTGCGGAAATAATCCGGGTGGGTTCAACGGAGAAGAGAGTTCTCGAAGTTTTTGACCAGCTCAGGGTTCTTTAGCATTTTCCATCCCAATTGAATGCCTGTGCATTTTATCCATTTGACAATCCTTCACCTCAACCGTCCTGCGCTTGGCCTTTGGCCCGGCCTCGCACGAATTGCTTCCGGTTTTCTTCTTGGACAATTCCCTGGCAGGCCTCACACAACTCCCCATGACCTTCGGTTATAAAGACTTCCACCAATTCCCCGCAGCGATCACAGATCATGGTCTCCGCTCCGTAAAGCTAAAAGGGTCATTTTGGCAGGCCAGGGGAGCACAAGCGGACGATCAGGACTGATTCTCCTGTGGAGCGGGTTCACTCGCTGGACTCCCTTTCTTTTTTTCCATCGCAAACAAAATGAGGAGGGAGATTACCCCAACGGTGATGGCGCTATCAGCCACATTGAAGGCCGGCCAATGATACACTCCCACATAAAAGTCCAGGAAATCCACCACTTCTCCAAACCGTAACCGATCGATTAAATTCCCAATGGCACCGCCGAAAATACTCGCGATAGTGAGATGGCCCCACCAGTCTTCCAATCGGAGCCGATAGAAAATCGTCCCCAGGAGCCCCAAGGCAAATATCGAGGTTATCACAAAAAACACGGTGCGGAACGCGCTGCTGCTCGAAGCGAAAATGCCGAATGCCGCCCCTGGGTTTCGGATGTAGGTCAAGTTAAAAAGCCGGGGAATAACGGGAATTGACTCATGCAAATACATCGTGTGCATGATATAGGCCTTTGTTGCCTGATCCAAGGCCACAATGGCCAGGCTGACCACGGCCAGGAGGGAATACCGGTGTGGCAATGCGGTCATCCGACCACCTCAACACAGCGGTTGCACAAGGTGGGATGCTGGGTGGAGGTGCCAACTGAAGGCCGGTAGTTCCAGCACCGTTCACACTTCTGGTCTTTGGCTTTCTCGACATTCACCATCACCCCTAAGGTGGGATCAGCGGTTGGATGCCCATTGGCAGGTTCGATGTGGACCTCCTCCAATGTCACCTGGGAAACAATGAACAGGGTGGGGAGGTCTTGCTCGTACATCTTCAAGAACGTGTAGCGGTCACCCTGTGTGTGGAGAACCACTTTGGCCTCCAGGGAGGAGCCAATGATTTTCTCCCTTCTCTGCTGTTCCAGTGCACCTAGAACTAAAGCTCGGACCGCTAACAACTCTTTCCAATTCTTTTCCAAGGTTTCTTGATTTCCCAAGGGCACCGGCGAGGGGAAAGACGCTAAATGGACACTTGGCACTTCCTGGTTTTCCAGGACGGCCTTTGGGAGCATTTGCCAAATTTCCTCGGCGGTAAAGCTGAGGATCGGCGCCATGAGCTTGGCCAAATCCACGAGGATTTCCAGCAACACCATCTGTGAGCCGCGCCGCAGTGGAGATTCCTTGGGAAAGGTGTACAGCCGATCTTTCAAAATATCCAAGTAGGTGGCGCTCATATCCACGGCGCAAAAGTAATCCAGCTCGTGCACGATTTGGCGAAAGTCAAACGTTTCGTAACTTCTTCGCACATTGGCAATCAGATTGCTCAGTCGCAGAAGAGCCCAGCGGTCTAGCTCAGGTAACTGCTCAACTGGCCGTGCATGGATAGCGGGGTCATAATCGTACAAATTGCTGAGCAGGTACCGGCAGGTGTTCCGGATTTTCCGATAGGCCTCTACCAACTGCTTCAAAATTTCCGGGGAGAGGCGAAGGTCTTCCTGGTAATCCTGCGCAGCGACCCACAAACGAAGAATTTCGGCTCCGTATTGCTTCATGACTTCCTGAGGGGTCACGACGTTTCCGGCCGACTTGGACATTTTTCTCCCTGCGCCATCGACCACGAACCCATGGGTCAACACAGCTTGGTAGGGCGCCCGTTTATCCGTCGTGACTGAAGCCAGCAGAGCGCTATGAAACCACCCACGGTGTTGGTCCGAACCCTCCAAATACAGGCTGGCCGGCCACCAACCCGGACCTCGTGGTTTTAACACCGCGGCATGGCTCACGCCGGATTCAAACCAGACATCCAGAATGTCTTGCTCCTTTTTAAACTCCGATCCTCCACAATTCCGACAGGAGGTTCCTGGGGGCATCAACTCTTCGGTGGTCTTCTGAAACCACACATCGGCTCCACTCTCTCCAACCAGATCGGCAATGTGGGTAATGACCTTGGGGTCGGCCAAGGTCGCCTCGCACTTCATACACGTAAAACATGGAATCGGGGTACCCCAGGTCCGTTGTCGGGAGAGACACCAGTCGGGCCGGTTGGCGATCATGCCATAGATCCGGTCTCGACCTCTTGATGGGATCCACTTGACTTGGTCGATTTCCTTCAGAGCCCGGGCGCGCAAATCATCCTTCTCCATTGACACAAACCACTGTTGGGTGGCTCGGAAAATGACCGGGTTTTTGCACCGCCAACAATGCGGGTAGGAATGGTCCAGGAAGCCTTGGCCGGCCAACACCCCCCGGTGCTTTAATTTTTCAATAATTGTGGGGTTGGCCTTCAAAACATGCTGTCCCCCGACATCCTCAACACTATCTTCGAAGCGTCCGTCATCACGGACGGGTACCACAACCTCGATAGGTTGGGAGACTTTGCCCCCCCCCATACTGGCGTTATATTTGAGCGCCAGGAGATAATCCTCCATGCCATGGCCTGGGGCAATATGGACACAGCCTGTCCCCTGATCCAGGGTTACAAACTCTCCCAGTAAAAGGGGAGAAAGGCCTTGAGTCAACGGGCGCCGACAGAGAACGCCCTCAAATCCCTCTTTCCCTTTTTGAGTTCCAAGAATTTGGTAGTTTGTCATCCGACAGGCCTTGGTCACCTCTCCTACTAACTTTTCGGCAATGATCCATACCTCTTCTCCAACTTGAACGAAGGCGTAATCAAGGTCCGGATGCAGGGCGAGCGCTTGATTGGCTGGAAGCGTCCAGGGAGTGGTGGTCCAAATCACGATGGAAACCGTTTTGACCGTAGAGGAAATGGAAACCCCTAACCACTTTTCCAGCGCGTCACCCGGATTTCTCCATTCCATGGGGAACTTTACGTAAATGGATGGGGAGGTGTGGTCTTCGTACTCCACCTCTGCCTCCGCTAAAGCGGTTTGATCAACCGTGCACCAGAGGACAGGTTTCAGGCCTTTATAGACACCTCCTTTTTCGACAAACTTCCCAAATTCCCGGATGATGGCTGCTTCATACTCCCGATCCATGGTGAGGTAAGGGAGTTCCCAATCCCCCAAGACTCCCAACCGTTGAAATTCCTCCCGCTGGATTCGATAGAACTTCTCAGCATAGTCCCGGCATAACCGCCGCAGTTCGACCGCACTCAGACCTTTCTTTTTTGGTCCTAGCTCCTTGGTGATCTGATGCTCAATCGGGAGACCATGGCAGTCCCAACCCGGAACATAGGGGGCTTGGTACCCCTCCATCGTTTTGGATTTGACGATGATGTCTTTGAGAATTTTATTGAGGGCATGACCAATGTGAATATGGCCATTGGCATAAGGTGGGCCGTCATGGAGGAGGTAGAGTGGCCGACCGGTTCCTGCCTCTTGAATCCGGTGATACAGCTTTTGCTCAGCCCACCTTGCAAGGATTTCAGGCTCCCGCTGGGAGAGGTTGGCCTTCATGGGGAAACCCGTCTGGGGCAAATTAAGGGTCGCTTTGTAATCCATGTGGGGGAGGTATCGGTTGGCTTGGTTTGGTTAGAAGGGCATTCTAACGGGCCACTGGAGACCGGTCAAACAAAGGCTGGGCCTCAATGAACCTGCTTTGGGGGTTTTATTCTGGAAATCTTGTGGGAGAATCGAAAGCCCTAGCCGGCAAGCACAGGATCAGCACAGAGCCATCATACGGTCCAGCGCGACCCTTGCAGGGGCTTTGTCATCATCGGGGACGGAAATGTGATTGACCACATGGCCTTGAACAAGATTTTCCATGCTCCAGCATAGATGAACCGCGTCAATGCGAAACATCGTCGCGCACCGGCAGACCATGGGAGAAAGGAAGAAAACCTGCTTGTCAGTTTGCTCATTTTTCAGGCGATTGACCAAGTTTAACTCGGTCCCAACGGCCCAAGAGGTTCCCGCAGGAGCCTGGCTCACGGTTCGAATGATAAATTCAGTTGACCCGACCAAATCTGCCTGATTGACGACATTCTCATGACATTCGGGATGCACAATCACCTGAATGCCGGGGTAAGTCCTCCGGAAATAGGCCACATGGGCGGGTTGAAACATTTGGTGAACGCTGCAATGACCCTTCCACAGAATGAGCCTGGCCTTGCGGATTGCCTCTGGTGTGTTTCCTCCACAGGTCAGAAAAGGATCCCAGACAATCATTTGATCTCGAGGGAGCCCCATTTTATTCGCGACGTTGCGACCCAAGTGCTCGTCGGGGAAAAAAAGGATCTTTTCTCGGCGTGCCCAACACCACTCCATTACCACCCGCGCATTAGACGAGGTGCAGGTGATTCCACCGTGTTCCCCACAAAATGCTTTGAGGACAGCCGCCGAATTCACGTAAACAGCCGGTGTCACGGCCTCTTCGACTTGGAGGACCTGCCCTAGCTCCTCCCAGCATTGATCCACCTGCTCAATCGCGGCCATATCAGCCATGGAACACCCAGCCGCCAGGTCCGGAAGGATCACCGTTTGATTTGACCGACTAAGAATATCAGCGGTTTCTGCCATAAAGTGGACCCCGCAAAATACTACAAAGGGATGGTGCGATCGGGTGGCTGCCATTTTCGACAATATCAAGGAATCCCCCCTAAGGTCCGCATGGACAATGACCTCATCCCGCTGATAGTTGTGCCCCAGCACTAGGACCTGCTCCCCAAGCACTCCTTTAGCGGTCACCGTTCGTTGGAACAGTTCCTCGGGAGACAGCGCCTGGTAATTCGCAATCGGCAACGCTAGTGTTTCCAATGTATTCACGAATACACCTCTATCCTCTCATACCTCATTATAACTTCAACACCGTCATTCTAAAATACAGATGGTGGTTCCCGCTAACCAGTGGAGAAAGCAATGCTAGGGAATTCTAACAAATATTCCCTTTCTTATAAATGCTAGGGAATTCTAACAAATATTCCCTTTCTTATAATAGTCGGGGAATAGGGGATCTTGCCCTGACCGCCTTCCTCGTTCATTCTAGAAAGCTTCCCTATAGGTCCCTTTGCCTACCTTCCCTAATGGGTAGGCCAAAAAGCCAATTGACAAATGAAAAATTTCAGGGGTACGATGTTACCCTATACGAGGCTAGGGGGGCCGAAAGGCTGAGAGTCGACTTCGGAGACAACCCTTAACACCTGAACTGGGTAATACCAGCGTAGGGAAGCGGCCACCAGCTTGAAAAGGGAACTGCGAGCCGCACTCTTTCTGGTGCGGTTTTTTTTACCTGAAATACCTTGCCAGGCATAGGCTCCAAACATCATTTTTCTGCACAGGTGAAAGGATTTCCCAATGAACCATCCTGAACTTACGCAGGTCAATCCTCCGAATGGACAAACAACTCTTTCCTCCAATGGGCTTTCCAACGACCAAGGTGCTCCCTTGAATGGGGTAACCACGGAGCCCTTTCCGGCTTCCCGAAAGGTCTATGTTAAGGGCATCCAGGATGGCGTCCAAGTCCCAATGCGGGAAATTGCTTTAACCCCGACGAAAGACCCCAATGGGAAGCCACCTACGCCCAATCCTTCGGTCTTGGTCTATGATACGTCAGGTCCCTTTACCGACCTCTCAATGAAAATTGATGTTCGTCAGGGATTGAACCCCTTGCGTCAGAAATGGATTCTCGAACGGAACGACGTAGAGGAACTCCCTGAAGTCAGTTCGGAATTCGGGCGGGCTCGTGCCGCGGACCCCAAGCTGAAAGATCTCCGCTTTGGGCATATTCGGAAACCTCTCCGGGCAAAACACGGCATGAATGTAACCCAGATGCACTATGCTCGCCGAGGACTCGTTACGCCAGAAATGGAATTCATTGCAATCCGGGAGAACCAACTTCGAACGGAGAGTCAGGCTGGTTCTAATGGAAAGCCCCAGGGAGTCGAGCAGCATCCTGGCCAGTCTTGGGGCGCTCACCTGTCTGGCGAGATCACTCCCGAGTTTGTGCGGGATGAGGTAGCCCGGGGTCGCGCGATTATTCCCTCCAACGTCAATCACCCGGAAATCGAACCGATGATCATTGGCCGCAATTTCTTAGTAAAAATCAACGCCAATATCGGTAACTCTGCCGTCACTTCCTCCATCGAAGAAGAAGTGGAAAAAATGATCTGGGCCATTCGGTGGGGTGCCGATAACGTCATGGATCTCTCGACCGGGAAAAATATTCATGAGACTCGTGAGTGGATTATCCGGAACTCCCCCGTCCCAATTGGGACCGTCCCAATCTATCAGGCATTGGAAAAAGTTGGGGGAAAGGCTGAGGACCTCACCTGGGAAATTTATCGTGATACGCTCGTTGAACAAGCCGAGCAAGGCGTCGATTATTTCACCATCCATGCCGGCGTACGGCTCGCGTACGTGCCGCTCACGGCGAACCGCATGACCGGTATTGTGTCCCGAGGCGGGTCGATACACGCCAAATGGTGTTTGGCCCATCACCAAGAAAATTTCGCCTACACCCATTTCGAAGAAATTTGCGAAATCATGAAAGCCTATGATGTCTCGTTTAGTTTAGGGGACGGTCTCCGACCTGGTTCCATCGCCGACGCCAACGACGACGCTCAGTTCGCCGAGCTGGACACTTTGGGCGAACTGACCCACATTGCCTGGAAGGACGACGTCCAAGTCATGATCGAAGGGCCAGGCCATATCCCGATGCATCTCATCCAAGTCAACATGGAAAAGCAGTTGAAGGCTTGCCAGGAAGCGCCTTTCTACACATTAGGCCCCCTGACGACTGATATTGCTCCGGGGTACGACCACATTACCTCGGGGATTGGGGCAGCCATGATCGGGTGGTATGGCTGTGCGATGCTGTGCTATGTCACACCAAAGGAACACCTTGGCCTCCCGAATAAAGAAGATGTCAAAACGGGGGTCATCACCTATAAAATCGCAGCCCATGCAGCAGACCTGGCGAAAGGGCATCCTGGTTCACAACGGCGGGATAATGCCTTGTCCCAGGCCCGGTTTGAATTCAGGTGGGAAGATCAATTCAACCTCTCCCTCGACCCTGACACGGCTCGGAGTTATCATGACGCTACCCTTCCCGACCAGGCCGCCAAGGGCGCCCATTTCTGCTCAATGTGCGGCCCCCATTTTTGTTCAATGAAAATTACCCAAGATGTTCGGGACTATGCCGCCCAGAAGCAAATTGACGCACAGCGTGCCATCGACGTAGGCTTGCAGGAAAAATCTGAAGAGTTTCTGAAAGCCGGCGGGGAAATTTACCTCTAGGAGTTACACGTGGATCCATTGAAACCGGCACCATTACGTGAGCGGGACATTACCCGCCACATCGCACGGGAATTCTATAAAGAATTCGATCAACTCATTGAAAGCGATGTCATTGTCGTGGGCGGTGGACCTTCCGGCCTCATCTGCACTCGCGATTTGGCGTCGATGGGTTTTCGAACTCTCCTGCTTGAACAAGGGCTAGCACTCGGTGGTGGATTTTGGTCGGGCGGGTACCTCATGAACAAAGCTACCCTCTGCGAACCGGCCAACGAAATATTAGAAAGCTTGGGTGTCCCTTGCAAACCCATTAAGGAATGCAGTGGTATGACGATGGTCGACCCTCCGCATGCGACCGCCCGCCTGATCGCCGCCGCCTATGAATCAGGAGCCAAAGTGTTGAATCTAACGAAAGTCCTGGATCTGATTCTCCACGATGAAGGGGTCTTGGAAGGGGTGGTCGTCAACAATACGACAGCGGAAATGGCGGGACACGACATTATCCATGTGGATCCTATCGCATTGGAGAGCAAAGTCGTTGTGGATGCTACTGGCCATGATGCCGTCGTGGTTAATTTGCTCCACCGGCGAAACCTTTTCCAAAAAGTTCCTGGAAATGGGGCGATGTGGGTTGCGCGCTCCGAGGCCATGGTCGTGGAAAATACCCGGGAGGTCTATCCCAATTGCTTTGTGACTGGCTTGGCTGTCGCGGCCGTGGATGGATCGCCGCGGATGGGTCCCGCCTTCGGGTCCATGATTCTCTCCGGACGGAGGGCGGCTGAACTGGTGCGTAAGAAACTCAAGAGAGAGTGATGGACACTTTTTTTGACTTCGACAATCGAGGAATTCGTTGATGGATTTACAGGACTTTTCGCAACAGGGTGAAGGGCAGGAAGAAGATAAAGTCGTCGCCTGGAATTTCTTTCAACAGGCATACGAATCTCAAATGAAAGGCCATCTGGATGAAGCTTTGAGATTATATAAAAGTTCGATTGAGGTGTTTCCCACTGCGGAAGCCTACACGTTTCTCGGGTGGACCTATAGTTTCAGAGGTGAACTGAATGAGGCTATTGAAGAATGTCATCGAGCCATTCGGACTGATCCCAATTTTGGGAATCCTTACAACGATATTGGGGCTTATTTAATCGAGTTGGATCATCTGGACGAGGCGATACCTTGGTTGGAACAGGCCACCAAAGCGAAGCGGTATGAAAGTCCTGCATTTCCTCATATGAATTTAGGGCGAATTTATGAACGAAAGGGCGATTGGGACCGGGCTATTGATTTTTATAAGGAAGCCGTCACGCTGAATCCCAAATACGCGCCCGCCAAACAGGCGATGATGCGGTTGATCACCTTCATGAATTGATGCCGCTGAGCCCCCCACCGTCAGAGGTGTTTCCATGGAAAACAAAAAAACGATTCTCATTGGGGTGAGTGATGTGTTTTTTTACACGAAGATCCGCGATGCCCTTCGCCCCCAAGGTTTCTCGCTGGAGCGGATTCGAAAGCAAGAGGAGGTGATTCCAAAAGCCTCGACCCTCCAGCCGCTGGCTGTCATTCTCAACATGAACGATGATAACCTGAACGCCACCCAAGCCCTTCAGGCCCTTAAGGGGGACAATCGCTTGAAGCACCTTCCGGTCCTAGCCTTTGCCAACCATGAAGAAGTGGACACGTGGCGGAAGGCCAAAGAGCTAGGTATTAACAAAATTGTCTCTCGGAATGAGTTCTCCGCCAGAACACTGGCTTTATTGGAAGAAGTCACAAGGCAAGCTGAAGCCTCATGAAGCAGTCCCCTTTACATGCCCACCATCAAGCCCTTGGAGCCGCTTTCGAGACCACTGGGGAGTGGGAAATGCCGGCCCATTACGGAGATCCCATAGCTGAACACCTAGCAGTGCGTAATGGGCTCGGGATTGCTGACCTCTCCCTCCGCGGCAAGATCCAGGTCACTGGCGAAGACCGCGTCACATGGCTCCAAAGCATTATCAGTAACGACATCCTACCTCTCAAACCTGGGCAAGGGCTGTACTCCACCTTCATGACCCATAAGGGCAAAATGCTGAGTTACTTCCGGGTCTACATGTTGGAAGACTCCGTGATGGTTGAGGATGTGGGGGAAATTGGTGGGTTCACCTTTCAGACATTTCGAAAATTTTTGCTCTATGGAACCAAAGCAAAGATGAATAATTGCCTTGAGACCTGGGGCATTCTCCTGGTCAGCGGCCGAGCGGCAGGGACATTAATTCAAGATACCTTTGGCCTTGATGTGACAAACCTGCCATCTCTCTCCTCTATCCTCCATCCCATCGGTAACCATCACGCGTTGATCGTCAAAACAGAAGAAACCGGTGAATTAGATTTTGAAATTCTGACCCCAGTCGGAGCACTTTCTGTTGCATGGGACCAATTATGGGCGGCGGGAAAATCAATGGGACTTCGTGCTTTTGGAACCACAGCGAGGGAATCCCTACGGGTGGAAGCGGGTATCCCCAAAGCCGGACCCGATCTGAACGAAAACATCGTTCCTCCCGAAGCCAATCTCGAAGGGAAAGCCTTTAGCCTGACGAAAGGCTGCTATCCAGGTCAGGAAGTGGTGGCCCGTATGGATACTTATGGTTCAGTGAAACGGCGCCTCGTGGGGCTGGTCATTGAGACCCCTGACGCACTCGTTCCCCCTGAAGGAACGAAGATCTATAATGAGGATCGCGAACTGGGTTGGGTCAGCAGCGCAGTGCACTCACCGACCCTGAAAAAAACCATTGCCTTCGGGTTTCCCCTTCGTGATTTTGCAAAGCCGGACACCGAACTGACCGTTGACATCAATGGCCAACGGCACCGGGCAGTGGTTCAAACCCTCCCCTTCTATTCCGTCCCTTAGAATTCCTTCTTTTCAATAACCACACCATCCCTAACGGTTTACGGAAACTCCTCAAAGACGTAGCTGTTCAAATGATTGTGGATACCCTTGTGGATGGAGTTGGGGCCAAGGGCTGCAGAAGTCGGGCCCTACCCATTCATGGCCAATTGGCCGGATCAGGACAAGGAGAATACTTGGAACCGGGAGCCGGAGCTAAACTCCTTTCCCTCCTCCGTGATCACCTGGGCCACGAAAAAACGGGGTTTAGCCAGGAGGGCTTTAATGCCGGCTGAGGTGGGGCTCGTCCCATGGGCAGCATACGCCGGAGTGCGTATTTCCTAATATGAGCTCTCGTGCAAAACTAACGATACAAGCGCACCCTCCTGTGTGCAGGCTCACCGGGGAAACCCGGTGGGCCTTTTTTTCATTCTTGGCGCTTCCCCCGCCCCTCGAGTAGGGACCCGGACCGAGAGTTTCACGGTGTTTTCAAGGAGACCCAAGGAGATGTAACCAAACACCTGCTCACGCTACACTGGTCGGCCCCCTCAAAGGTAGGGGGTTAGGGGTCCCCCTAAAAAATAGTCCAGGAGTCTGGTCCCCCACAGCGCCCAATTTTGAATTTTCCAAGGTGAGTTGGCATTGAACAAGGCCAAGCTAACCCTGAAACACGAGAATTCTTTTATCGTTCGGGATGACAGGCAGTGACGACCGCTTCGGTGAAGGCCAGGACGCTTTTCCGCTGTTCCTCGTTGATGGCCAGTAAGATATGTGCTTCATCTCCATGCATCAGCCGGAGACTTAAAAACGGCTCTTCCTGGCGCTTTTCTCGGTTCTCCCACACCGCATCAATGCTTTGTACCTTGTCCAGATCACCCGCTGAAAACACATCGTAACGGAAATATGAATCCCCGATGACCATGTCAAACAACACCTTTCCTTGGGTGATTGCCACCGCGTTAAAGCGGCCCTGATCTTCGTACCCCTCGGGAAGGTGGTTATTGATATGCAACAACGCGACTTTTCGATCGCCAAGGGCGGCCTGGATTTTTACCTCCAGTGCGGGATAATCAATTTGCAAGGCCCGTTCATCCGGGCCAGTGGCTGCCAAGGCTGCTTCTTTCACTTTTTCAATAACCTCTTTCGACGTTAACACAATCTGCTCTCCTTTCTTCCTAAACTTTTTGGGCCAACTGATGAACGCCTGGTGCTACGATAGCTGGAGCCACACTTCGAATGCAAGGCGAACAGGTGTGGACCGAAGCACCATGCAGGCAGAAGCCACCTCCGGGAAGGGCTGGGTGGAGCCCATCCCCTCCATTACCTTGCGGGCAAGGAAAATTGAAACTTGGTTGCCCCGGTGCCATCAATAATTTGTAACCGAAGGGAAGACCCGTCAATGTCTATCTGGCCAAAGTTAAAAAAACCCCCCTCTTCATAAAGGACGGTGGGATTTAACGATGGCTCTGGTGGGCCGGGAGAAAGTGGTCGGGCTGAGAGGGGACCACAAATGAACTCATGAAAATCCGGTTCGCCGTCGGAATCGGGATCATAGGCGAGAACCTGGGCAAAATGGACATCTGTTGTCAACCACACCACATTGCGGATGTGTCCAGCTAGGATTGCTCCCACAACCTTTGCTCGCTCGGAATGGAAGCCTGTCCCGCCTCTCCCTCGGGCCCAAGAATCATTGGCGGGCTTTTCTTCGGTCCCCCCTTTCTGAAACGAAAGTGAGACGCTACTGACGATCACTTTCCAAGTGGCTCGGGAGCTGGTCAGCCCCTCAATGAGCCAATTCCGTTGGGTCCGGCCGAGCATGGTCTTTTCCTCTCCATCCGGTTCCCCATTCAAGCTACGATATTGGCGCGTGTCCAAAATGAAAACGTCCAGGTCCAACCCACGGTGAACTTTACGGTACAAGCGATGAGGAGCCTCTACCGAAATTTCAATCGGCCAATACTCCAAAAATGCCTGGCGTCCTGCCGGCATTTGAGGGTCATGCGGGCCTGAGAAATCATTCCGAACTTCATGGTCATCCCATATCGCGTAGACGGGAACGGCGGCTAAAAACCTCTGCAAGGCGGGATCCTCACGCTGGTAACGATGTTTGGCCCGAAATTGGTCTACGGTGGTAGACACAAAGTCACTGCCAGAAAGGTTAGGAGGGGATAGGCAGGGATCATCACCGTAAATGAGGTCTCCGAGCAGAAGGGCAAAATCCGGCTTTGCTTTAAGCATGGGAGTGAAAATTTCGTAGCCCTCCCCAGGCGTCCGGCACCGGCTTTGTCCCCCCAGATCACCCCCCCAGACAAACCTCACGGGCCTTGAGGCCCTCGAAAGTGGAGGGGTCACAAACCGCCCCACCGCTTCGGGATGACCTGATACCTTTGAAACTGATCCTTTCCCCTTCTGAGCGAAAATCCGATAGTGGTAGGCTCTGTCCGGAGTCAACCCCACGAATGGCATAACCCCTGTGTGGTCCCTCTCAGGGCTGATCTCAAGGCGGTGAACCCCATGTAGACGTATGGGTTCTTCAGGAGCCCCTTCAAAAAGGTGAATTTCGACCGCTGCCATGTCTTCTGCCCGAACCCACACCAGCGCTGATTGGTCTGTCACCTCCGTGGTCGCGATCCCCTGCCTTAATGCTGAAAATTCAGGGATCAAGCCAAAGGGCGGAATTTCCTGGAAAGTCGACCCCCTGTCTGGAACGGCGCAACTCGATTGGACCACAAAAATGGCAAATAGCCAGACCACGGAACAACGATAAAAAAGGGACAACCAGTAGCTCATGGTGCCCCGCGGTATCCGAAAAGCCCCTGTCTGGTCGTCTTTCCCCTTGTTCACTGGGTCAACGGCACCAATCAAAAATGGGATCAAGTCCTCTTCCCATGTTGCCCATCCGTTGCAATCCCGTTAAAGAGTCGGGCATACTTTCCTTGCCTAGGGAAAGAACCCTCAGAATAAATTGGAGACCGTTATGAGCGAACCAAGTTGTTTGATTGGTGGGTGTACCAATCGTGTTTATGCTCCCGCGGGGACCGGATCCATCTGCAAGGAGCATTTTACTGACTTTGTGAAATGGCGTAGAAAAAAGGGCGGCATGGGCATGTTCCGAAAATATAACGGCATGACTATGGGGGAACGTGACACCATCGTGGAGGAATGGGGGAAATCTGTCACCGTCACCCCCTAAAGATAACGTCCTCCTTTCCCGATGGAATCCCGGAAAGGGTAGAACCCGAGAATTTCATTGACTCATTCCCCTGAGGTCGAAAGGCACCTATAGAAAAACCCATTTTGGCCTCTCCTCTCATTTCCCAATTTCTTCTTCCTCACCATCAACAATTTTGGAACATTGAGCGTTCCAAGGCCTACAGGAAATCGGCCATTTTCTGACGGCCCTCCATAATTCTCAAAGGGCTTTTGGGAGCAACAAAACACAAGAGGACCAATTTGGAAGCCACAGCCGTTTTTATCGTGGCCAAGTTACTCCACATTGGCCCCATAGAGGTGGTCAAATTTACGTCGTAATTTTGGGAAACAGAGAAACCCTTGAGACTGTTTTGAGTACCAAACGTTATTCCATGAGGGGGGACCCGTGGTGATGGATTATCTTCCAAGAGTCTTCCAATCGTTCATAGAGATTGGTGGCGACAATACGACTATTTTGGGTCGTTTCACCATGTCGGCTCGTGATGTTCTCTGTACAGATGACCCAAGCTAAGTCCCCGGCTACTTGGACTTGGAGTTCCGTCAAGGAAAACGCCATGGAAAAAACATTATTAAAAATCACCACCCAGGAATCACGAACCCCGGGCCATCCCACTCTGATGTTCCAACCGGGGTGAATACACGTCACATATTCTTGATGCGCCCAAATCCCATCCATCCGAGCAATATCTAAACTCTCAAACGCCCTATAGAACGACTCATTGGCCTGGGTCACTTCCTCAATCCGTTCTTTCAACATGACGGTTTCCTCATTCATGGCTGTTTAGAAGATGGGGACTGGCTCCGGCACAGAAGGGGGACAGACCCTGATCAGGACAGTCCCCGCCGGCCTGTCCCCATTTTCATCATGCATGGGTGGCCCACAGGGCTATGAGGAACTGCTGGGTGTGCTGCTCATGCCTTTGGATTTCCTGTTAGTCTACCACTCCCCTGCCTGTTCCAACAAAGGTGGAGATGTTCATGGCTTTCATCACCACCACCCCAGGCAAGAAATGTGGGTATCCCCCAAGCACTCAAGACGCTTATTGCCAATCAAAGAGTTAGATTGACCTAACAAGCTTAGGAACTTCATGAGCTGCCAGAGGTCCGATTCACCAGCCAAACTCCACCTAGAATCAATGCGATACCGGCTAATTCCCCCATTCCAACCGTCTCACCAAGAATCAAAACCGAAAGCAACAAGGCTGACACAGGAATAAGATTGACGAAAATCCCAGCCCGTGACGGACCAATTCTGGAAACCCCATACAGCCACGCCTGTTGGCCCAAAGCGGTGGCAAAGATGATGACATAGACCAGCGCCATCCACCCGGACAAAGGAATGGTGGCTACTCCTGCCCCTATGGCTTTGTGATCTATCCACAATAAGGGTATTTGAAACAAGATCGAAATCAAAAGCGTGGTCCAATTGACCGTGAGGGGAGACACTCGTTCCATCGCTCGGCGACTTCCGATCGTATAGAGGGCCCAACTTACTAAGGCCAGTAGGACAAGTGTTCCCCCAAGCAAAGGGTTTCCGCCCGTGGCGCTTTCCGGTTTCATCCCGGATACCAAAGCGACTCCAACAAAGGACAGGGCACACCCACCCCATACCGCTTGAAAGGGAACATCCTTAAGAATCAAGGAGGACAAGAAGGCTGTAATGGCCGGGCTAGCCCCAATAATCACACCGGCGGCACCAGCCCCAATATACTGCAGCCCAAACAACACCAGGAGGTGGTTGCCCAGGACACCAAGCCCAAGAGCCGTAAATACTCCAATATTGCGGGCGGACCATTGAATGACGGAGCGGTCCTGCCACCACCAAAGCGGAATAAGAATCCCGAGAGCGCCTATCCCTCGGAACACCGAGACCTCAACTGGGGAGAAGGGCCCTAGAGCCACCTTCTGCGCCACGACAGATCCTCCCCAAACCACAGCAGCTGTCAGTAAGGCGGCATTAGCCATTGGTTCACGAGGGTTGGCCATGTTTACGAAGAACAAGCCCCTCTAGGCAGCAACCCAGGAGCTTGTCCAAACTCCCCTTAGTTCTTGCAGGTAAAAAAGTCAGAGGGAAAAGGAAAGGTCCTTTTCAGTTAGTAGCACTCGCTGAGGATTCAATGCGATAGGTTGCTTACAGGCAATGATCTCGTTACAGGAAAAACTTGAAGGCAGCCAGTAAATTAATATTCCTACCCAGGCCTAAAACTTACCAAACTCTTGTCCCGTGAAGGCACAAGTTCTCCTTTCTACCAGAGTTCCACACAAAACTTAATTTTGACGGTCATACTGAAATTTCACATAGGTTAATGCGTGGGGCGGGATTTTAGGCTCACAGGCCCGACACCTGCAACACTTTTGGATTCTCCCCACCCCATTTCTGCAAGACCTATCCCTCTTTCCCAACCCCACTAGAAATCAGAGCCGGTTTATGGCCCCTGGCAAGGGGCAGGGAATCTGAATCGACCGTCCTATCCCATTTGCCATTTCTATGCCGGCAGACCTCATCGGCAACCACTTCTGGCACCCGTTGAACCTTGCCGTATTTCACCTCGTTCATTTGCTGGGCCTTGTTGGACCTGCCCAACACCAATACCCGAGCCGGCATCCGGCAACCTAGCAGCCCAAATGGCTTATTTGGATAGGCCTTCCGTCCCGTTGACGACGGATACCTCTACCCTTAAAATGTGACCATACCAATTGCAGTCCATGGGAAAATTTAAAGAAATGAATCACTTCCCCCGAAGGACTCCTTTTAGAAATTCATTTACGGTTGATAACTTGAAGGAGGGGCTATGTCTTTACTGATAACCGAGGAATGTATCAATTGTGGGGCCTGCTTGCCGGAATGCCCCAACGAGGCGATATTCGAAACCCGAAGCGGTGCGGAAGAAAAAGGGAACCAGGTTGGCGAGGGTCAAGGGGAAGGGGACACTGTATATGTAATTACCTATGATCGGTGTACCGAATGCGTTGGGCACTTTGACGAGCCTCAATGTTCCGCAGTGTGCCCCGTGGATGACTGTTGCATAGCCGATCCTGCTGTGCCCGAAACTACAGACGTTCTTCTTGAAAAAGCAAGGACACTTAATCCAGATAAGGAAATCGATCCCGCCAAAGTGTGGAGTGGGGTGAGGAACTAATCACCTCTGCCGAATTCCCCTCCTTGACTTTTGGGGGTTCTCGCCTCGTAACCTTCTCAGGCGGGAGCCCCCTTTTCATTTTTGGGAAGGATGGGCAAATTGGTTTCCAGCATTCAAATTGAGGAAAAGCAGGCACTGATGCGACAACCGGGTGCCATTTTGCTAATTTCCTGCTATGAGCTTGGGCACCAACCCATTGGCATTGCTCAACCAATGGCCTTCCTTGAGCAAAAAGGCTATGCCCCAACCGCAATGGACATTGCCGTGGAAGATTTTGATGTTAAGCGAGTGCAACAGGCGCGTTTCATTGGCATCTCCGTCCCCATGCATACCGCCCTGACCCTTGGGCTTCAGGTGGCCAAGCGAGTGCGGGAGAGTAATCCAAGCGCGCATACTTGCTTTTATGGTCTTTATGCCTCCCTTAATGCGGATTATTTGCTCCGTTGGGCAGCGGATTCCGTGATTGGAGGCGAATACGAACTCCCCCTCCTGAACCTCATTGACCACCTGGCAGACCACGTACGGGATTCAATCCAAGGAGGTGGCTCCAAGAACCAGGTAAACGTCCCGATCGAAGGGGTTAGCACCAAGCACCACATCTCAGCCCCTTACCTCAAACGTGTCTCTTGGGCAACCAACCGGAGAGATGGAAAAGATGGCGATCGTCCCCGGTTCCCAATTCCCAGCCGTAGGCAACTTCAGAGACTCGAGCGGTATGCTCGGCTGGAGCACCACGGGCGCCAGGAGTTAGTCGGTTATGTAGAGGCAAGCCGTGGTTGCTTACACCACTGTTTACACTGCCCGATCGTTCCTGTGTATCAGGGACGGTTTTTTCTCATGCCAGAAGAAAGTGTATTGGGGGATATTCGTCAGCACGTTCAAGCCGGGGCAACTCACATTACCTTTGGTGATCCAGATTTTCTCAATGGCCCCGGCCATTCTCTGAATATCCTTCGCTCGATGCACCAGGAGTTTCCGCACCTGACATTCGATTTTACCGCCAAAATCGAGCATATTCTGAAACGACACACCCTCTTTCAGGAGCTAAGCGATCTCGGATGCCTTTTTGTGATTTCCGCCGTGGAATCCTTTAGTGATACCGTCTTGTCTCACTTGCAAAAGGGTCACACCCGTAAGGATGTCCTCGCGGCTCTCAATATCGTTCGTTCTGCGGGGATTGCCTTACGCCCCTCCTTGGTGTCCTTTACCCCCTGGACGACGTTGGCCGATTACCTGGAAATGTTTGACCTCATCGAAAGGTATGACCTTATCGACGCTATCGATCCGGTGCACTATACGATTCGCCTTCTGATCCCACCTGGATCCGCCTTGCTTACTTCACCTATCCCTCATCCCTCCCCCATCCATGAGTTTCTGGGGCCACTGGATCAAGAAAAGTTCCAATACCAATGGCGGCACCCGGATCCCCGTATGGATCAACTCCACCGGGTTGTCACGAAGATCGTGGAAAAGACAACAAAAAACGGTGAAGAGCCCGAACAGATCTTTTGCCACTTGTGGAACATAACCCATGAGGCTGTGGGGAAAACAGCTCTCAAGAAGAAATCCCCTCTCTCCATAGTAAAAGCAGGTCGGCAAAAACTTCCCCGTCTTACCGAATCCTGGTTCTGTTGCGCCGAACCCACCACCGCTCAATTCGAGTCGGTGGACTACAAGCCAAACGGTGCGGGTTAAAGAACAACCCCCAGGCCTCTGAAGTAGGCTGAGCCTTCGATGCCCCGGCTGCTCCTTCTGTTACCAGCACTGACCTACCGCGCAGAAGCTTTCCTCAAGGCAGCTCAGAAGATAAACGTCAACCTGACTGTAGGGAGTGAAGATCCCGTCCATCCTTTCGGACCGGCCTTCAGCAATTGGCTCAGGTTGGATTTCAGCAACCTGGAGGCTACCACCGCAGTTGCCGTGGAGTTCGCCAAAACCAATCCAATCGATGCCGTTGTCGGGGTGAATGATAACACGACTGTTTTCGCCGCCATGATTTCGGAGGCCCTGAACCTTCCCCACAATTCCGTATCTTCGGTTTTGGCTGCTCGAAATAAGCACCGCATGCGGCAAATCCTCAAAAGCCATGGATTGCCGACGCCTCAATTCTCAGTCTGTGCGATTGATGAAAATCCAGAAGTCGTGCTCCCACGCCTCAACTTCCCCTGCGTTGTCAAGCCCCTTACCCTCTCGGCCAGTTGCGGGGTCATCCGAGTGGATGATCCCCAGGGCTTTCGAGAGGCTTTTGCACGGGTAAGAACCCTGTTAAAAAAATTAGGGCTACAGGACCGAGAAGAGGCAGGCCGGCAAATCCTTATTGAAGACTTCCTCCCTGGCGTTGAGGTGGCAGTGGAAGGACTGCTCACAAATGGGGCCCTTCGAGTTTTGGCCATCTTTGATAAGCCCGATCCCCTTGACGGCCCATTTTTCGAGGAAACAATTTATGTGACACCCTCACGCTTTCCCCCAGAGACCCAGAACCAGATCGGTGAGACCTTGGCGCAAGCCGCCTTAGCGTTGGGCCTCCGAGAGGGACCGATCCACGGGGAACTGCGAATAAACCAGAAAGGAATATGGGTCATCGAGGTTGCCGCTCGGTCCATAGGCGGTCGGTGCTCTCAGACCCTGCGGTTCAGCACCGGTCTTTCACTTGAAGAGTTAATCCTTCGTCATGCGCTGCGAATGAACCTCTCCACCCTTGAACGAGAAGCCAAACCGGCTGGGGTCATGATGCTGCCTATCCGGCAGGGAGGGATTTTGGAACGAATCGAGGGACAGGAAAAAGCCTTCAAAGTCGCGGGAATCGAAGAGCTCACCATAACGGCACAGCCTGGTGATCTCTTGGTCCCATTACCGGAAGGAACCCGTTATTTAGGGTTTTTGGTGGCCCGAGGGGAAAGTCCTGAAGAAGTAGAGTTGGCGCTTAGAGAAGCTCACCGTCACCTCCACGTGGTCGTGAGTCCTGCTTCTCCTGAACGCCAGAGCTCAACGCCGCGTTTTGGGGTCATCCAGGTCTAATTAATCAGGAAGGAACAATTTCCTTTGCGGTCTCAACAACCCAGGTTTTGAGACTGTCAGATTGAGCAGCGACATCCGAGATGCCGGAAAGGTCATGGGTCCATACCCCCAGGACCTCCTCTCCCTTATCCACGATTTCCTTCTTGATAGCCTCAATCTCATTGTCAAACCGCTCCTGGGGTTGAGCGTGAATGCGCCGAATTCGACGCTTGCCATACATGGTGCCATCGGGATCAAGGTCGCAGATAAAATAAACGAGGTCTAGCTTGCCATCGGGTAAGGTTTTCGCAACCATTCGGTAGGTGGTCCCCTGCTTGGAGTGAACAAAGGCTGCTTTGTATAAACGTTCGCCTTGACCAGGATCTACTTCCACAGCACTGAGGTCCATCATTGGCTTTGCCGGAGTGGCAGAGGCGGTATCAACTTCACCCATAAACTTTTCCTCCCCTTCAGAGTCAAAAATAAAATGACACGACTATTGAAAAAAGACTATCAGAGGATAGGGCAGATGGGCAAGGGCTCGGATGCCCCCCCAACCACTCAGCGCTGGGGCCGAGAGGCGTCAAAAACTCACCATGCGATGAAAACTGGGGGTAGAAGGGGAAGAACTGATCAGGCTTGTTGCAGTTCCTTGAGACGCACCGACACAAATTTGGAGACACCTGGTTCTTCCATGGTGACGCCAAAGAGCGAATCGGCGATCTCCATGGTGCGCTTGTTATGGGTGATCACCACGAATTGGGAGTGGTCGGCCATTTGATGGAGAAACCTTCCAAAACGGACCACGTTTGGCTCATCTAACGGACCGTCCACCTCATCAAGAATGCAGAAAGGCGAGGGGTTAATAAGAAAACTGGCAAACAGCAGCGCCAAGACCGTTAAAGCTTTTTCCCCTCCGGAAAGCATTGACAAATTTCTTAATCGCTTCCCCGGTGGCTGTGCCACAATATCCACTCCAGGGTCTTCCACAAACCCTCCAAGCCCCTGGTCAGGCTCAGGCGCCACAAGCACCAATTCCGCTTTTCCACCAGCAAATAACGCGGCAAAGACCTCGCCGAATTTTTCTTGAAGTGCCTGGAAAGTTTCCTCAAATTTCCGATGCGTGTCGCGATTGAGACGGATGATGATTTCTCGAATCGATGTTATCGACTCTGCCATATCTTGATCTTGCTTGGACAGGAACCCGTGTCGTTCTTCAAGTTCCCGATGTTCCTCAACGGCAGCTAAATTGACGGGGCCTATCCGGTCCAACCGGGCTCGAATCTCTTGAAGCTGTTCACGCCACGTTTCGGGATGACCATCACCTGAGGGTTGACCCTCCTCGCCTTGGGACTTCTCGGTCAGTACTTCATCTATAGACCGCCCGTAGGTACCAATGAGAGTCTGCTCCAACGTCTGCTGTCGCGTCCGGACTTCGGCTAAACTCACTTCCCCAGCAGTCCGTTTCTCCCGGGTACGAGCCAAGCTGGGACGAAGTTCGGCGAGACTGTGCTCTAACCCACGCGTTTGCGCCAGGCTCTCAGCATATCGCTCTTCAACAGATCTCAGCTCCAATTGAATCAAATCCTTTTTCTGTTCCAATTCCTGGAACTGAGTTTCTGCCTGAGCTCCCTCATCTTGGCTCACCTGAATTTGTCTAAGGAGACCTTGAAGTTGATCTTCCAGAACTCCCAGGCGGAGCCCCCGAGCCTGCTCCTCGTGCTTGAGGCGGGTGAGATCAGCCTGGTGATGGTTCCGTCGCTCACGGAGCGAGGTTAGAGCCAACCGAGCCTCCGTGAGCCGGTTGGACAATTCGGAGGCCTCGCTATCAAACTCCCGCAATAAAAGAATCAACCCTTCCAATTCGCTTTCCCGCTCCTTCCATTCCTGATTCAATTGCACCAGGTGGCTCTGCCCGGATTCCAAATCTCGTTCAATTTGGTCCTGGTCGTTTCGACAGAACTCCAGCTCTTTACGCACAGCTTGTTCGTTCTGCTCCAAATCTTCGAGGATCTGCTCGAGTGCCGCTGTTTCCCTTTCTGCCATCATGAAGTGTCTCTCCGATTCCTTGGTCGAATCGTCGAGAGTTTGAGCCCGATTCTTGGTGGATTCCCAATCTTGCCCCAAGGTCTCACGGGTCCGCTGGTTCTCTTCTACGGTCGAGGTCAACGTCTGAATATGTTGCTCCAGTGTCCGAACCTCTCGACGCCTCTGAAGAAGCCCACTGGAATCCCCCGCTGACCCTCCGCTCACCACCCCGAAGGAATCAACCACTTCGCCCTCCAAGGTGACGAAGATTGGGCTATCGAAGCCATCCCCCTCCTGTTTGTGCAAGAGGGCAAAAGCAGTCTGGAGATTTTGAACGATCACCACACGTCCCAAGAAACAAGAGAGGGCGGGTTTGATATCATCCGGAGCGTGAACGAGCTCGAGAGCCCGGCCAAGGACTCCATTTCCTTCCTGTAAGAAAGGCCACCAGGATGGGGTCTCGCCAACCTTCTTCCCTCCGGCTGAATAAGGCTGGAAGGGAACAAATGTCCCACGCCCAAGGCGGTGCCGCTTCAAAAAGGCAATCGCGTTGTCCACATTGTTGACACCATCCACAACCCAAGCCCGAATCTTTTCCCCCAGCACCGCTTCAATCGCCTGCTCAAACTCCTGAGGGACCTCCAATCGTTCGGCAATCGCTTCTTGGATCCCTTGGCAAGCCTCCCGAAGCGCCGGGACTTCCCCTTCCCCCCCACGGCCATACCCAAATTCCTCGTGAAGAATAGACTGAAGCGCGCGGAGCCGTGACTCGGCAGCCGCACGATCGGTTTGCTGGGAGACCAGTTGTCGATCGGTCCCTTGAATTTGCGTTTCCAGGGCCTGGATCGTCCCCCTAATCTGGTCATGGGAGACACGGGCCACCTCAAGGCAGCTCGCAAGTTCCTGAACACGACTCCGGCGATCAACGAGTTCGGCAAGGGTGGATTCTCGTTTGGCCTCCAACCCACGTTCGTCCTCTCCCAGTTGATCAAGTTGATCACTCAACGCGTTCTGACGGTCTTTCAAACTTTTCCATTGATTCTCCTTCCGAGCCTTTTCAACGGCCAGTTCCAAAATCCTTTGGCGTGCACACTCGACCTTTTCCTGAGTTGAAGACCGCCGGAGCATAAGATCCCGATCTCGAGTTTCGAGTTCACCTAACACTCCATCCTGACGAGCACTCTCGGCGTCAAACTGGCTGAGTTGCCTTTCCAACTCGGTAATCGAAGCTAAAACCCCTTCGGATTCCAGAGCAAGGCGACCTTGTTCTTCAAGGGCCTGATTCTGTTGCTGCTGGTAGCCTTGTACACGGTTCCTTTGCACTTCAACTGTCGTAAGCGTCTGCCCCATGTCGTGTTCCAGCTTCGTCAGTTCCCCCTGCAGGCGACTGGCAGTTGCCCCCTCACCCAAGAGTGTCGCCTTTGCCTGTTCATGTGTGGCCATGAAGCGGGCTTCTTCCGCTACCTGGGAGGCTTCTTGGAGTTCACCGTCAGCCAACTCTTCCTCAACCGCCCTTCGACTCTCGGCAAGGTTTTGAAAATCCCAGACTAGCAATTGCACTTCGAGTGCCCGGGATTCCTGTTGAAGAGCCTGGTATGTTTGGGCTTGACGAGCCTGTCGCTCTAATGAACGGAGTTGTTTGCGGACCTCGCCAATAATATCCCTGACTCGGAGCAAATTTTGTTCCGTCGCATCCAGTTTTCGAAGGGCTTCAGCCTTTTGCTTCTTAAATCGCCCGATGCCGGCAGTCTCTTCTATGAAGCTCCGCCGATCCTGAGGGGAGCCTGAAAGGAGCTGGTCGATGTTTCCCTGTTCAATAACGGTATGGCCCTTTGTGCCAGCTCGAGCCTCCAAAAATAAACTGCGGATATCTTTGAGCCGGCAGGGAATCTTATTGATGAAATACTCACTTTCTCCTTCTCGATAGAGGCGGCGGGTGACCATCAATTCCTTGGATCCAGGGAGGTCTTGGCCCAATCCTGAGATAGCCTCCAACTCTTGACTGGTCACATTATTCACCACTAAGGAAACCTCAGCCATTCCCAGTGGCTTTCGGGACTCGGTCCCATTGAAAATGACATCCTCCATCCGGTCACTGCGCAACGCCTTGGTGCTCTGTTCTCCTAACACCCACAAAATGGCGTCAACCACATTACTCTTTCCTGCCCCATTGGGCCCCACCACCGCAGTGATCCCTTTAGGGAACTCAAGCTTAGCCTCAGGAAACGACTTAAATCCTGTAATGATTAGGGAATGAAGCTGCATGACACACCTTTCCAGCTACCTTTCAACGGATGTTAGCAAAAGCCCTTTGGGGGTATTGTGTATCACACAATTGGGGAAAAATCAAAGCATGACCACAATATACAGTGTGATACCTATACCAAGATGTCAAAATGTTGTGGATTAATAAGGTAGGGGAACGGGGTCAACCTAAACCCGTGAGCGTGAAGGCCGTTGAAAATGCCCTTAGGAAGGTCTTTTCATCACTTCGGCTGTGGGTTAAGCAATTCTTTTGGGAGGAGAAATTCCACGTCCTCTTCAACCACCGTCATTTCCTCAACGTCTTCCGCGCCCAATCTCTTCAAGTAAGACACGACTTCCGTGACGAGAACCTCTGGAGCGGAAGCCCCTGCTGCAATGCCGATGGAATGGACATTCTCCAGCCACTCCGGTTGGATGTCCCTATAGGAATCAATTAAATAAGATGCAATCTCGAAGCGCTCGGCCAATTCCCGGAGGCGGTTGGAGTTTGAGCTATTGGGGGAACCGATCACGAGAATCACATCCACATATTTGGCCAATTCCTTAACAGCATTCTGCCGGTTTTGGGTGGCGTAGCAAATATCTTCCTGATGGGGCCCTTTAATCCCGGGAAACCGGCGGTGCAACGCGTCAACGATCTCTCGACATTCGTCAACGCTGAGGGTGGTCTGGGTCACATAGGAAAGGTGGTCAAAATTTTCCACCTTAAGATTTTCTACATCCACAACAGAGGAAACCAAATGGATCTTATCGGGAGTTTGCCCCAAGGTCCCTACGACTTCCGGGTGTCCCGCATGCCCAATCAAAATTAGCTCATAATTATTGGCGTGGTCCCTGTTCACTTCGTTATGAACCTTAATAACCAAGGGACAGGTGGCATCAATAACCTTTAGTTCCCGCCGTCGAGCTTCTTCCCAAACCTCCTTTGCGACTCCATGGGCGCTAAAGATCACGATAGCCCCATTTGGAACTTCGTCCAATTCCTCCACAAACACTGCTCCCCGCTCCCGAAGAGAATTAACCACCTGTCGGCTGTGAACAATTTCATGGCGTACGTAAATCGGAGCCCCATATTTCTGGAGGGACAGGTCAACAATATCAATCGCCCGATCAACACCAGCACAAAACCCCCTCGGGTTTGCCAGATATATTTTCTTCACATTGCCTCCTTGCTCTGGACTCAAGCCTAATGGGCCGAGTTATCTGAGAACACCACACTCAGAATATGCTCAAGTGTACACCTTATGTAAACACAGCCTATCTCGTCAACTGGATTGATATTCCAGAAACCTTAGCCAGGATCACGAAGCACCGTCCTGGCACTCTGAGATCCAGGGACAATTTTCAAGCCCACTACCAGCGAACGAGGGCCGCTCCCCAGGTAAGCCCTCCACCGAAAGCTCCCAGGAGAATAAGATCGCCTGCATTGAATATCCCCTGGCGATGGGCAAAGTCGAGAGCAATGGGAAGGGAAGCCGAAGAAGTATTGCCATATTCTTCGAGGATTGAAAACATGGTACCCTGAGGGATTTGCAATCGTCTCGCAATAGCCGCCAACATCCGACCATTGGCCTGATGAGCGATCACCCGTTTAATATCGGCAGGCCGGAGGTCAAACTCACCCAAAAGGTCCTGGATCGCTTGGCTCAACCGCTTGACCGCAATTCGAAACAAGACCCCGCCCTTCATTTGAAGGGTATGAAGGCGATTCCGGACTGTGTCAGAACTGACAGGAAGCCGAGACCCCCCCGCCGGAACCGTAATGAGGTGGCTGTACGTTCCATCTGCATAAAGGCGTACACCAAGAATACCCGGAGGTTCACGCCTCTTTCCGATGTCCTCGCGAATGACCACTGCCGCTCCAGCCCCATCCCCAAATAAAATCGCACAGGCACTATTCTCTGAATCCAGGTACCGGGATTTTATCTCTGATGCGACGACAAGGCACCGATTGAACTGACCCGATCGAATGAAACAATCCGCCATGGACAGACCATAAATGAACCCTGAACAGGAAGCAGATACATCAAACGCTGCCACATTGCGCGCTCCCAATCGCCGCTGGAGGTGGCACGCTGTCGACGGGAGAATGGTATCCGGCGAGGTCGTCGACACCAGGATGGCATCTATGGAATCGGTGGTCAGGCCAGCCGATTCCAGCGCACGCCGACTTGCCTCTTCGGCCAATTGAGAGCATTCATCATGAGGAGCCGCCCAGCGACGGGCTCGAATCCCTGTTAATTGAAACACGTCCTCCTCCCGGAGGTGAACCGGTCGTGCCACCTCGGCATTCCCGACCGTCCGGGTTGGGAGATGAGACCCCGTTCCTACAATCCTACTGCAATATCCTTGGTTCATGGTTCGAGAGCTACAGGACACACCAGAAAAAGGCCAGCAAGCTAGGAGGCTGTCCGAGATTAGTGATCGTCACGAGGTTGTGTCGGTTTGAGACAGATTTTTCGATCGTTTGAGGCGAATAGTGGGGCCTATTGAACGAAAAGGATCGGAGAATCTGGCCAAATCCGGGGCAACCGTAGTAGATCAATCTAATCTCGGACAGCCTCCTAGGACTGAAAAAGGAGGATTGCTTCACCGATAAGGATGTTAACGGGCATAAACCTTGCCTTGAAAATAAATGATCTGGTAGGGTGTATTTCCCTTTCGCTGCTACCCGAAAGGAACCCTCTTCATGTCGAAACCTCTGCGACTTCCAAACCTCATCTCCCTAATCCTCACAATGGCTGGGATTCTTGGCTTTTCGGCGGGGTGTTCAGGGACGCCTCAACAATCGTCTTCAGATCCCCCATTCCTGGGCGATACTGACGAGCAGATTTTCGTGGGGGATTCCCTTGAAATGAACTACGACCCCAATGTCATTATGAAACGGGCCGAATCCTTCTATGAAAAGGAATCATACCCGGAGGCCCTTGTCGAATACCAACATTTCCTTGATCTCCACCACACCCATATCCTGGCTCCTTATGCCCAGTATAAGCTTGCACTGAGCCACTTTAAAATGATCCAAACCATTGATCGAGACATCAATCCAATTCACAAGGCCTTAGAGGAGCTCCAGAAACTCTCAGAAGCCTTTCCTGGAAGCCGTTATGAAACGGAGGCCAAGGAAAAAATCCAAGAGTGTCACGCTCTCCTGGCTCAACATCATCTTTTTGTGGGAAAATTTTACTATCGAAAAGAATCGTACTTGGCTGCGGCAAAACGATTTACGACGGTGGCGGAGACCTACCCTCATCTCGACGCAGCGGCAGAAGCCAAATACCGCCTCGCTCAGACTTACAAACAATTGGGGGCACCTGAATGGTCTCGGGACTGGTTGGAGGCCCTCCTCCGTGAAAACCCCAACCACTCGTTTCGAAAGGAAGGGTTAGAGTTATTGGCGGAACTTCAGAAGGAAAACCCCACATTGGTGGTTGCCCAGAATCTCGATTCCTTCCAACAGGCGTTTCAAGGGAACGGGAATTCTTCAGTCAATGGTTTTGCCACACCCTCTCCTTCTGTGCCAATCAGTCTCACCTCTGGGTCGAAATCCCCCGTCAACGGCTTTTCCGTGAACCAGCCCAGTCAGGTCTATAACCAGGTGACAGACTGCCCTCTGGGAGTTTGGTGCGACACAGCCTCAATTTCCAGCGCTTTGCCCTTTCCTCGTGATCCTATTCCCAACACCGGCATTTGCCGACCAGGGGAATGGTGCTAATAACTTCTCCCCGTCACCACTGGAATTGAGTCATTTCAATTTCTTCCCCCAACAACCTGAGAAAGGCTCAGAAAGATAAGGGACAAAAATCCCACCCATTGGGGAAACCACGATTGGTGGGTTTTTTCTGAATACAGGTTTATTGCCCGATGTACCAGCCAATTCCATTCCGCTCAAGAAAGCTGGTCAGACGGGCGAAAGAGTCCACGTAAATCAATGCCCCGACCACGACCAAAAATCCCCCGCTGACCACCGACACTCCCCCTAAGTACGCCCGGGCCTTTTTAAATGAGGTGAGAAAGGTATCGACACTGAAGGCGGTGAGAAAAAGAGGCAGCCCCAACCCGGCTGAATAAGAAGCAAGAAGCGCCACCCCCGCCTGCGTCGACTCGGTGGTGCTGGCATAGAACAGGATAGTCCCGAGGATAGGTCCAACACAGGGGGTCCACGCCGCTGCAAAAGCGGTCCCAATTAAAAAGGAGCCGACATACCCAACCGGCCTATTCGAAAACTGGATGAGTCGGCGCTCTGTCATGAGAAACCTCATCTTGAGCATACCTATGAGGTAAAGCCCAAACAAAATAATGAGGATTCCTCCTACCTTTCTAATCAGGTCCTGATACTCAAACAAAAGCTGCCCTACCAAACTGGCCGAGGCTCCAAAAGCAATAAACACAACCGAGAACCCCGCGATAAACAATAATGAGTTGAAAATGAT
This sequence comes from Nitrospinota bacterium, assembly GCA_022572725.1. Taxonomy (GTDB): domain Bacteria; phylum Nitrospirota; class Nitrospiria; order Nitrospirales; family UBA8639; genus JACZVJ01. Next base: position 48,640 of record JACZVJ010000004.1, read on the forward strand.
GCTTTTACGAAACCGTCGTCGTTCAGCCACGTCGGACAATTGTTCAATGGACAGGCCAGTAATGTAGGAAACATAGGAAGGGACCAATGGCAACACGCAAGGAGAAACAAACGAAAGGACGCCTGCAGTAAAGGCAGCGAAGATCGATACCTGGTTGAGCGATTCAATCATGAGTTATGAGACCCTTAGAAGTCCCTGAATGAGCTCCCTCGCCTTTGGGCTATTCCAATCGCGGGCGCCAAAAACCCGGTGCCGGATGGTTCCCTGACGGTCAACCAAGAAACTCATCGGCAAGGTTCTCACCCCATAAGTAGCCATCACACGATAATCCGAATCATGCAGAATGGGAAAGGTCAGGCCATTGGTTTCTATAAAAGGCCGAGTGACAACCATCCCTTGAGGGTCGGATGAAATGGCGAGCACCTCAAAGCCTTTACTTTTCAGTTCTTGATACACCACTTCCATGCCCGGCATTTCTACCCGGCAAGGCCCACACCAGGTAGCCCAAAAATTCAGAAGGACCACTCTCCCCTGATAGTCAGAAAGGGAAGCCCAATTCCCATCCAAATCCAAAAGGGTAAAGTTCGGGGCAGCTGTTCCCACCTGGGGCCGGCCCATTTGTAAGGCGCCGGCCTGGCTTGCTCCGGAACCCTCGGGTGGTTCCGTAAGGCTGCCGTCGCATCCAAGCCCTAGGACCAACGTGACAATCAGGGCAACCCCCCCCAGAATGAACCATACTGGATTCCACCCCTTCATATCCGCCAGTTCGCTACAAGAGGGCGTTAAAAGTAGCCTGCACTTGGGGAAAAGGGATCTGGAACCTACCCTGTGGAGAGGTATCATTCGTGTTCCACTGGCTTGATTTCATCATATTCTGCTCCTTCTCACAGCGTCAACTTGGAAAAGCCTTCTGAAAGGGCGGGGCTGTCCGTCTAGGATTTCACACGATCTCCTGTATCCTGGACAAGAAAATTTCCTTCAAGTATATTACGTAGAAGTGGGAACGCATTGCTAAGAAATGAGTGAAGCTGTTCTATATTTTCGGCTGATAGAGGCTGTTCCCGGAGAGGCCCAAGAAACCCCAAGCTCTTTCGTCATCTTGTGTACGACCCCCCATGGTCTCGAGCAGGCCGGCACCCTCAAGGTGGGAAACCATACCCTATGATCGCAATTTCCGGCCAAGAAATCAGTAAAACGTATGGATACTATCAAGTGTTACGAGAGGTGAACCTCGAGGTGGGCTGCGGAGAATGCTATGCATTGTTCGGGCCAAATGGGGCCGGCAAGACCACTCTTCTCAGAATTCTTGCAACCCTTCAGCGGCCTACCACTGGACGATTTGAAATTTTGGGACGGGATGGGGTGAAAGAAAGAGACACGGTTCGTGCAACCCTCTTACTTCTCGCCCACGGGTGCCACCTGTACGAGGACCTCAATGCGTGGGAAAATGTGCAGTTTGCCTTGGCCTTACGAGGCCTGTCTCTCGCTCAACGGCAAGTAAAGGCAGTGTTGGACCGGGTTGCCATCGGCGCCTTTGCGGACATGAAAGTTCGTTTCTTCTCCGCGGGAATGAAGAAACGCCTTGCCCTCGCCAAAGCCATGCTGGCTCAACCAAAAGTCCTGCTTCTGGATGAGCCCTTTTCCACTCTGGACAAGGCGGGGATCGAAATCCTGAAACAGTTCATTCTTGAGACACTTGCACGAGGAGGAGGTGTCCTCATGGCCACCCACAATCAAGAAAAAGCCGCTGAGGTAGCAAAGCGGGCTGGGGTCCTCAGCCATGGTGCCTTGAAGCCTGTGCCACTCCAGGATCTGAAAACTCATGACTTTTCTTAAGGTTATCCGGTGGATGGTCTGGAAAGATCTCATCAGCGAGGTGCGGAGCCGGGAAACGATTTCCTCCATGTTTTTTTTCGCCCTGATCGTCATCTTGGTGTTCAGTTTCAGCTTCTCCATGGATCAACAAGCCGCTCGGGAACTTATTGCGGGAATCATTTGGGTGGCGTTTGTCTTCACCGGAATCATTGGGCTTGGCAGGTCTTTTTCAGTGGAACTCCAAAACGACTGCCTGGAATTTCTTCAGATGAGCCCAGCATCCAAAGGGGCTATGTATCTGGGGAAAGTCATGGCGAATCTTATCTTTATGCTCACGGTGGAAATCATCCTTTTCCCGATGTTTGTCATTTTTTTCAATCTGGACGTCATTGAAGAAATTCACATCCTTCTGTTAATATTTTTTTTAGCCACATTTGGTCTCTCCGCCGTCGGCACGCTGTTTTCCGCGCTGACGGTCCAGATTCGGGCGCGCGAGGTCATGCTCCCGATTTTACTCCTCCCTCTGGTGGTTCCAGTGATGATTGCCGCCGTCGAAGCCACCAAGGGCGCCCTCAATGGGGATCCTCTCGCAGGGTATTGGCAATGGCTGGAGTTGCTGGCCATCTTTAACGTGGTCTTTACCGTCGTGTCCTTTTGGATGTTTGAATTCGTCATGGATTCCTAACCCCGTGATGAACAAAGTCATTCGTCGCATTCAGCGGTATCAGGGCTGGTTCGGGGCGGGAGCTGCCGGATGCTTGCTTGTAGGTTTGTACCTCGGATTGATCGCCTCGCCGCCGGATTACTACCAGGGAGAGGTTGTGCGGATCATGTATATCCACGTACCGTTAGCCCACACCTCCTTGTTGGCCTATACCGTCCTGTTCGGGGGGAGCGTCTGGTATTTATGGAAACGAGACCCCCTCGTGGACAATATGTGTCATGCCGCTGCGGGGCTCAGTGCAGTCTTTACCAGCTTAGCCCTGTTCACGGGCATGATTTGGGGGAAGCCAACGTGGAACACGTGGTGGACGTGGGACGCCCGGCTGACTTCTTTTACCGTCCTGTTATTGATCCTCATTGGGTACTTGATGCTCCGTACCTTTATCGACGACCCTGAACGGGAAGCACGGTTTGCAGCGGTGGTCGCCATTATCGGGTTCGTCGATCTGCCGATCGTCCATTTTTCTGTCGAATGGTGGCGTACACTCCACCAACCACAATCCTTTTCTCTCCGGGGGGTCAGCATTTCCTCTGATCTGCTCTTTCCGCTGATCATGATGAGCATCGGAATGTCCCTTCTGTTCACTTACATGCTTCTGGTCCGAACCCAGATGTTGTACCTGACGAACCTTCTCCACGCCAAAAAAGGCCGGCTTCTTGGCCAATTCCACCTTTCCAAAGCCGATTCATGACCGCATTTTATCTGCGATGGGGTATACTAGTCGTGGGGGCAACAATATTGGTTGTTCTTACATACAGAAATTACGAGGAAAATTTGGCCACCATGACGCCTGAACAGGTTTTGGCCAATTCTCCCACAGAGGAGATTCGGGTGAAGGGGCTTGTACGGGGAGGGACGTTAAGGGGAGAATTAGAGGAGGGCCGGGCCTCGTTTGATCTAGCCGGAGAGAAGGATACGTTGCCGGTTCAGTACGAGGGGCCACCACCGGAAAATCTCCGTGAATTAAAAACCTTAATTCTGATTGGGAAATGGAAAACCCCAACCCGAACCTTCCAGGCACGAGAGATGGCCCTCGTGACAAATTATGGATTTGTGATGGGTGCGTATATCGTTGGCCTAATTCCTCTGGCCCTGTTCCTTTTTTTTATGGGTCGCAAGGTCTGTCTGCTGTACGACGAAATTAAACAATCCACATTGTATCAATCGGAATCGGACACCCATGTGGACTCGCGGTAAAAAGACCGGGTTTCTCGTCAGTATGCTGATGGTGGGGGGGGCGCTCAGTTATCTGGCGCTGGGAAATTTTGGGGAAAACCTTGTCTACTTTTTTACTCCCTCGGAGGTGAAAGCGTTCACACCTGAGTATTATCAGAAAAAAATCCGCGTCGGTGGGATGGTGGTCAAAGGAAGCGTCAAATCCCATCCAGACCCTGTGGGGTTGAGTTTTGAGCTGACGGACGGTGCCGCGACCATACCTATCAATTTTGAGGGCATCCCACCCGATCTCTTTAAAGAAGGCCAGGGAGCCGTCGTGGAGGGCTATTGGGCGGCGAATCATCAGTTTCACTCCAACCTCATCATGGCCAAGCATTCAGAGGACTACATGCCGATGGAGCTCAAGAGGGCCGGAGTCGAACTGCCCAAAAAAGATTTCATGAAATCCCTCGTGGAATAAAGAGGAGAGTCTCAGTCCTATGGTTATCGAAATTGGGCATTTTGCTGTCGTGATAGCCCTGGTTCTGTCCGTCTTGGGGATCGTCTCCTCACTCATCGGGGTACGGACCAGAAATATCGACTGGGTCAGGATGGGGCGCATAGCTATTACGCTCATCTTCGGGCTCCTCGCCATCGGCATGGCCTCGCTGGTCTACTCGTTCCTCGTTCGAGATTTTTCCGTCCAATACGTCGCTGCCACCTCCAATTCAAAGCTCCCGTTGTTCTATACCATTGCCGCCGTTTGGGGCGGACACGAAGGGTCACTCCTGTTGTGGGTCTTCATCCTCTCAGCCTTTAGCACCATTGCCGTCTGGCTGCACTGGCGCACCCAGCCCGTCATCATGCCGTATCTCATCGGGATGGAATGCCTGATCATATTTGGCTTCCTGTGCCTCATTGTCTTTCTCTCGAGCCCCTTTGAACGCCTGATCCCTGCCCCGATAGATGGCCAAGATCTCAATCCCCTCCTGCAAGATCCGGCTATGGTCATGCACCCCCCCATGCTCTACTTGGGATACGTAGGCTTTTCGATACCCTTCTCATTTGCCATGGCAGCTTTATTCTCAGGCCGCTTGGGTGAGGAATGGATTAAGGTGACGCAACGGTGGACGGTGTTTGCCTGGATGTGTCTCACCACCGGCATTTTGATGGGTGGGTATTGGGCTTACTACGAATTAGGCTGGGGGGGATATTGGGGATGGGATCCAGTCGAGAATGCCTCCTTTATGCCCTGGCTCGTCGGCACGGCTTTTCTCCACTCCGTCATGGTGCAAGAAAAGCGAAAGATGTTCAAAGTCTGGAATCTCTTCTTGATCATCGTGACGTTTTCCCTGTCCTTAATTGGCACCTTCCTCGTTCGCAGCGGGGTGTTGACCTCGGTGCATACCTTCGCCACGGACCCCGACCGAGGCTTGTACATTTTGATCTTCGTCGCCACCATCATCGGGCTCGCGTTTGGCACATTGATGATTAGAGCCAACAAGCTGACAAGTCAGGTCGAAATGGACTCCATGGTCTCCCGGGAATCGGTTTTTCTCTTCAACAATTTGTTTTTCTTGGTCGCCGCCGCCACCGTTTTCCTTGGCACACTCTACCCTTTGATGATCGAAACCTGGCAGGGGGCTAAGGTCACCGTCGGACCGCCTTACTACAACGCCGTGTTCATGCCCATCGCCTTGGGGCTCCTATTCCTGATGGGCGTAGGTCCCTACATTCCTTGGCGCAAAGCCTCCTTAGCCAACCTCAAGAAAACCTTTTTGGTACCGGCCATCGTCGGGGTAGGGTCCATCACGGCCCTGTTCCTGCTCGGGATTCGCAGCGCCTTTGCCCTGGCCGGAGCTTTTGTGGTGGGGTTTGCAGGCACGGCCATTATTGTGGATTTCGGAAAAATCTCCGCCATCTATTCCCGGCGCGACCACATCAATTATCTCCAAGGTTTCCTGTCCGCCTTTAAAAACAACCAGCGCCGCTACGCCGGAATGGTCACGCACATAGGAGTCCTGGTCCTGGTTGTCGGCATTATCGCCTCAACGGTCTATCAAACCGAAAAGGTGGTCTCTATGCGGGTCGGGGACGAATTTCTCATCGATGAGTACCGGATAAAGCTCCTCAAAATTCACGAGGTAGAGGGGGTAAATTGGACGGCCCAGGAAGGGGTATTCCGGGTTTTTCGCGGAGATCAGCTCATCACCGAACTCCGCCCCCAAAAACGAATGTACCCCGTATCTCAAACGACAACGACGGAATCCGCCATCCATGCCATCAATATGGGGCACATTTTTTTAACCATGCCGGAGGTTTCCCCCGATGGAGTCGCCGTCGCCCGTGGAGTCATCAATCCTTTGATTCTCTTGGTGTGGGGCGGTGGAGGCATTATGGGATTGGGTGTCTTGCTCAACATTTTCCGACCGCGTAAACAGGGTGAGTAGGAGAGGCCAGTGACTCGAGGGACACAGCTGACCATTGGTGTCATATTGT
>JACZVJ010000059.1 GCA_022572725.1 Nitrospinota bacterium
CTTGAGTTCAACTGGTCAATGCAACACCATTCGTACCAATATTGATATGGAGGGTGTTGGTTATGGCACAATTAGGGCGTCCAGGACTTTCGACTACCCAAAAAGGGGATGTGTGGCAACAGTGGAAAAACGGACAATCCTTGAGCGATATTGGTCGAGCCCTTGGCAAGCATGCGGGGTCGATACACCGGGTCGTCTCTTCCAATGGCGGGATTATTTCACTCCCCCGACGGCGTTCGTGCCGCGCCCTGACGCTGGCTGAGCGCGAAGAAATTTCTCGTGGCATTGCCGCAGCCCTGTCAATCCGGCAGATAGCCGCTCGGATCGGGAGAGCTCCCTCGACGGGGAGTCGCGAAATTGTGCGCCATGGCGGTCGAAGCCGCTATCGCGCCGCTGTAGCCGACGGAGCGGCGTGGGAACAGGCTCGCCGCCCCAAACCGTGTCGGCTGGCCGTTCACCCCATACTGCGGAGAATTGTGGCGCACAAGCTCAGTCTGGATTGGTCTCCCGAACAAATTTCGGGATGGCTGATGCGGAAATTCCCCGATGATGACCGTATGCATGTGTCCCACGAAACCATCTACCGGAGCCTCTTCATTCAGGCCCGCGGGGTCCTCAAGAAGGAACTGACGAGGCATCTGAGATCGCGACGGATGATGAGGCGCTCAAAGAGCGCCCGCACCGAAGGCCAGCCACGTGGACAGATCGTGGATGGGGTCTCCATACGAGAACGCCCAGCGGAGGTGAACGATCGCGCGATTCCTGGTCATTGGGAAGGGGATTTGATTACCGGTTCGAAGAACACCCATATGGCCACGCTCGTAGAGCGGCAATCACGCTTTACCATGCTCGTGAAAGTGCCGGGCAAGGACACAGCCAGCGTGGTGGCCGCCCTGATTCAACAAGTGCGCCGGTTGCCCTCCGCACTGCGCTGCTCATTGACCTGGGACCGGGGGATGGAGATGGCCCATCACAAGCAATTTACCGTGGCCACCAACGTGACCGTCTACTTCTGTGATCCGCACAGCCCGTGGCAACGGGGGACGAATGAAAATACCAACCGCCTGCTCCGGCAGTATTTCCCAAAAGGTACGGATCTCTCGGGGTACTCACAGCCGGACTTGGACAACGTGGCGTTACAGTTGAATCAACGCCCGCGAAAGACCTTGGCATTTCAGACACCAGCGGAGAAACTTCGAGCGAGTGTTGCAACGACTGGTTGAACTCAAGCCGATCAACAAAGATTGCCTGTACATGGTTATGCCCTCCATATGGTTGTTTGGAGTCGTTTGGCAACAACCCCTTTATTCCTGCTAACGCATAGTTTCCTAATCGGTTGACAGGAGAATTTGAGATAGACGGGTGGGGCGATAAGGCGAGTTTGTTGATGTTATTCCGAAAAGATGATGGTTTCTGGCGTGAAAGGGTGGTTGCCAAGTTACGGGTGTTTAGGGTACAGGGGGAGGCAAGGATTTTGAAGGAGGTTTATAGGAGATTCGCCCATGATTATCCTTTCTAATATTCGAAAATTGTATGACGGGACCTCGGCTAGGTCCGAGGCTGTCCATGAACATGTTGATGTATGGATCCAGGGGGGAAAGATCGAAGCCCTCATGCCCCACGACCCTCAACGCCCAATGGGTGCGGAGGTCCAGAGGATTGACTGTTCCTCGTTGACGGTGACCCCGGGCCTGATCGACTGTCACGGCCATGTCACGATTTCGGGGGTTCGCAATGAGGACATGGATATGATGAATTCCCAAGCAGGCCTGCTGTATGCCGAACGGATCCTGTTTACCACTTTGGTTGATGGGGGCGTGACCACGGTTCGGGATGTCGGGGGAGCCACACATTTTTTAAAGCGTATGGTGGATGATGGGGTCATCATTGGGCCGAGGCTCAAAATCGCTATTTGCATGTTATCCACCACTGGTGGTCATGCTGACTTTCGCGGTTCTGACCGGTGTCATGGGGAAGTGTCGCGCCTGTGGCCTCCTGGGCCTGGGCGGCCCTCCAGCATCGTTGATGGGCCGTGGGAATGCCGGAAACGGGTCAGGGAAGTTGCCGCCTGTGGCGCGGATTTCGTGAAAATCTGCACGAGCCCTGGGGTGATCTCTCCGTCAGACAAACTGGAGCACCGAGATTTTACCCAGGAGGAGATTGAGGCCATTTGTGATGAGGCAGCCGGACGGGGCCTTTCTGTGGCGGCCCATGCGCACAGTAAACGCGGTGTGGCACTGTCGATTGATTGTGGGGTTCAGGACATCCAACATATCTCGTTTATGGATGAGGGATTGGCCGAACGGGCTTATGCCAAGGGATGTACAGTCACCCCCACGTCTTGGATAAGTCGCTCGTTGCCTTATGCGAGTGGATTGAGTCCTTTTGTGATGGAAAAAGTCCGACAAGTTGCCGAGGTCCATTCCCAGGCCGTCCGGATCGCTCATGGGAGCGGATTAAAGATCCTTGCAGGCACCGACCCGGTTTTGCCCAATATGCATGGCCGAAATTTCATGGAGTTAGTTTCCCTCGTGGAGGATGGCCTTCCCCCTTTGGTTGCGTGGTTTGGAGGGACAGGGCTGGCCGCAGAACAGGTCGATCAACAGGATTCAGGAAAATTGGTTCCTGGGCACCGAGCCGATCTTTTGCTGTGTGAGGGGGATGTGATTGACCGCCCCGGGCTTTTTGATCAAGGGGCTCTGGTGGAGGTAGTGAAGGATGGGGTCGGTTACCGGGGGAGGATCACGGGGATTCCGCAGAGGACTTTTGGTTCGTCGGTTCAGCAGGTTCTCAAAAAAAACCAATCATGAAGGTTTAATTTCCGGCGTAGAAAAATCTTGAGCTGGATCATCCTGCAAATCCACGACTAATACGCCTTTGGGAGAAAAAAACCCTTGGCCATCTATTTGAACGATCCCCTGACAGTTATCCTGGAAAAATTCTAACACCCATCCGTTGAAGTCATAGCCCTCTTCAGTAATGTCATTTTTGATCAAGCGAGTCGTGGCGATGAAGCGGGCCCGCACGACGAACTCACGGGCCAATTGCGCTTCCTCATCCCCAAATGGGGAGAGTTGGGCACTAAACCCCGCTTGTTCCTTATCGAACACGTCCTTATACGTTCCCTGATCACGGATACAAAAGAGCTGGATCGGCTTCCGCTCTCGATGGTATCCCATCGCAACTTGTACCCAAGCCCAATCATCCAATGCCTCGGGATCCATCTTAGGGACCAAGGGGACCTGGCTTTTTGATTTGAGGTAATCCAGCAGGAGACGCAATGGAGGGGGCTCTTCTCGCTGGCAAAAGACCCGGCAATAGACGAATTCGTTGCCTGCTTTGTCAGACTTAGTAGTTGAAACTACTGGTATTTCTTTTCCCATATCTTCCTTTACCTCTTTTTCCGTGTCCAGGGTATAAAATGAGTTACTACTTTACCCTGTCAGCTCATTGGCCTTCAAGGTTGGAGATTCTATAAAAGACCTCGTTCCCGCGATTTTTGGGCTGTTTTGTGGTTGACAGTGTATGGTGCTTTCGCTACACTCCGCCCCGTCCCACAGAAATTGGTTTTGGGTTTGTATTCTAATGAGTGGAATGCAATCCCCAATCAATTGTTGGTGTGTTCTCCACGGAATAAGTGGTTGTTCTGCTCACCTGTCCCCAATTCATCATGTCCCCAATTCATCAAGGAGGAGGTCCGTATGGGAAAAGCGATGACAAAGTCCCAGATTGCTGATCACCTAGCCGGCAAAGCTGGGGTTACCAAAAAGACAGCCACGGAGATCATTGACACCTTGGCTAGTCTTGCCTACAAAGAGGCCAAAAACACCTTTACGCTTCCCGGTCTTGGGAAATTGGTGTTATCCCATCGAAAGGCCAGAATGGGAAGGAATCCCCAAACTGGAGAGCCCATAAAAATTCCCGCCAAAAAAGTTGTGAAGTTCCGTGTTGCCAAAGCGGCGAAGGATGCAATCCTTGGAAAACGGTAGGAATACCTTTTCCGAACTCCCCTGTCCAGAACTTCCATTGGACCGCCGAGAGGGTTCCTAACTCCTAATATTCGGCCTCTATTCCTTTCTTAAGAGGGGCAGTTCCTTAAACTGGCTGCCCCTCAATTTCATTGTCTTTCCCCTTTTTCTCACGCCTCGGTTGTACGAGTGGACCTTTCATTCTTGTTTTAAAAAAGGGAAGGGGCCAACCCCGTTGTGCTCATGCCATCATGGGCGACTAGATTCACCTCGTCCCCGTCATGGACCTTGGTGTCTTCGCTTGCAATTCGTTTATTTACGGTCACCATGACTTTTTTCTCCCGCAAAAGCCTGGTGACTTGGCGAAGCTTCCGTCCCTGACTTTGGATCAGTTGCTTCACAGGAAGGGGTTCGGTGATTTTGCAGGCCAGACTTCGTTCGCCCTCGGCGGTTTCGAGCTGACCCATGAGGGTAATGGTCACCATGTTATTCCTTTCTAAGGTATGAGAGCGATGATTCTTACTGGGCCTCCCGTTCCGCCTTTAATTTTGATGGGAAGTGCATAAACGGTGGCCCCTCGGGCTGGCAATTTTCCCAATGCTGCGACATTTTCTAGAGCGTAGCGGTTAGCCTTGCTCAAAATTTGATGAGCCCGAAAATCCCAAGATTGCCCCGGGTCAATACTGGCTGTGTCAATCCCGACTCCCCGGATTTGCCGCTGGTGGACCAGGAAGTCGATGGCTTTGGGGGAGAATCCTGGGAAATGCAAGGTGGTGGGGTCGTGAGGAGTTGAGCTGCCCAGATACTGCCGTTTGTCCGGCCAGTAGGCTCCCCAGCCTGTCCGCAAAAGAACCAGGGAGCCATCCTCAATGTGACCGTACTGCAATTCCCACTCTTTCAGGTCCGAAACTGTTAGTTGATAGTCGGGATTCCCTTGACATTGGGGTCTAATGTCAATCATCACCGCTGGTCCGATAAGCTGGTCAACGGGGATTTCATGCAGGCTCATTCCCATTGATGCGAAATGAATGGGAGCATCGATATGGGTCCCACCATGTTCTGAAGCTGAAAACCTCCCAGAAGCATACCAGTAGCCTTTGGGTGTAACCCCTCGAGCGGTCTCTTCCCGTTCGAATGGCTTGTTATTCGGCCAGTAGATGGTCTGGTTGTCGAAAGGGAACGTTAAATCAACAATCTTTACAGAAGAACCGGTACAGGCCCCCAAAATACTTAGGAAAAGGATACCCAAAAGAGCCAATATAAATGACAAAGGTCCACCTCTTTTGTTTTGTAACGTCCAGCCTTAATGGTCAAATAATCCTAACAGGTTGAAAACGAGGGGGGCAACGCGGACCCTATTGGCCGAGCCAGCATTAGCGTGAAGGTGGCTGTTTGACTTTGGGGGGTAGGGAAAGGAAGCCCAACGTTGGCCCAGTGGGATTAAAAAGGTATACTTGCACGCTCGCCCAAATGGGCCGTAGAAATGAATCGAGTGGTCTCAGAGAGCGGTTCCGCCCCCAGGCATAAGGGGTTTTCCCGTTCCATTTTTAAAAGGGATCAATGTATCGCCTGATAATCATTTTGGTCCTCTTGATCATTCTATTTTTCATGGTTCGCAAGGCGGTCCGTGAATTTTTGGGATGGGGAAAACCTGACCCCATGCTTCCTGGAAGGGATGTCATGGTTCAAGATCCGGTCTGCAAACTATATGTCACGGCTGGGTCAGCCGTGGTCGAAAAGATTGGAGGCCAAACCTACTATTTTTGCAGCGACGAGTGTGCCATTAAATTTAAGAGCAATCTGTCAGGGTAACTCTACAGGGGAGAGGGGGGTCTCTAGGCTATGGCGCCCCCACATGAGGAGCCAGCACCGGCGGTGCACCCGAAACAATGATGATCTGTGTTAATGGGCCGATGAGAAAGCAATTCCAGTCCAAAGTCGGTGATGGTCTGAGGCATGCCTTTCAGGATGGGAATATCAAGCATTTGGTTAAAATCGCAGTCGTATAATTGACCATCCCACCCGATACTGATGAGCTTGCGGCACATCAGTCCGTCAACAGAAGCCGGGTTAAAACTGTTGGCCAAAAGTTCCATATATTCCTCATACCGGCCCGTTGTCCGGAGATCATCCAAGAATCGGCTAATGGGCATGTTGGTAATGGTGTACAGCCGATTAAAGGATATGCCGAACCGGTTGCCTAACTCTTCCTTGTAGTCCGCTTCCAGTTTGCGTTGATTGGGTGGGAGCTTGGGCCCTAGAGGGTTGTACACGAGATTAAGGGCCAATCCGCTCCCCTCTATTCCGTATCCCAGTTGATTGAGTTGCCTTAGCGCCATAATGCTGCGCTCGAACACCCCACGGCCGCGTTGCTGATCCACGTTAGCTTCTGAATAGCAGGGGAGGGAAGCAATGATTTCCACATGGTGGTCAGCCAGAAACTGAGGAAGGTGATGTTTGCCTTTCACAAAAAAGATCGTGAGATTGCACCGGTCTAGGACATGGCGATCCAGAGCCCGACATTCGGAGACGAGGTATTCAAAATGGGGGTTCATTTCCGGGGCTCCCCCGGTAAGGTCTACGGTCTGAATCTCGGGATGCCGGCGCAGGACCGCAAGAATCGTATCCATGGTTTCCAGAGTCATAATCTCGGTTCGGTGAGGTCCAGCATCCACATGGCAATGGTGGCACGTTTGATTGCAGATTTTCCCAACATTGATCTGAAGGGTCTCAACACCTTGAGATGTGAGGGGAGGTAGGCCGTAATCGGCTAGCGTTTGAGCAAAGGAGATTCCCGCAATGGGTTGGAGGCCGTTCGGTGTAAGCAGTGGTACGGGAGGGAGGGACTTCATTGGACCGTTTCTCCGACTACGTCTTCAGGTGAACTCCAGGATCAGGGTGGGTCAGATCGAGAAAGACTTTGGTTTAGCAACACCCGTCCGAAGGCTCACAGGCAACCGCTTCGTGAGATGCCACCCGACTGGCCCGGTTGATCACGACAAAGTGGGACCGATAGGAAATACTTTGTAAGACCTTGAGGGTTTTCGAACAAACTTCCAAGGGGACACCTAACTGGAACCGGTGATGGTCGTCGTCGCCGACTTCCAAAAACGGTCCGGTCAATAAGGCGAAATGACCTTTCCATGCACAGGGAGCCTCTTCTGGCAAAACGGCGACCCAACGCGAGTCAGAAGCGGTGAACCCTATTGGGGTTTCCGACAACTCAAACAACCCCTGATAAAAATGGGTTTGGAGAAGGGCTGCGGCCTGTGAGTCGATGGGCTCGGAAATACCACGCACGTAGGTGCGCCCCAATTCGTCGAGCACTCGACTAAATGGTCCGGTGAGGGTGGCGAATCTCGGACCGGTGGCCACCTGGGTTTCAGGAAGCTTGTAGCCGGTCAAGGTGAGGGAAAGAAAATGAATCCCGTCGATCACCCTCCAGGGAACAAAACTCACTTGGTGGATGCCTAAAAACCCTGCCTCTCTGAGCCCATTCCAATATTCCTGGAGGGGCAGGGCCCCGGAAAGGCAATCCCCCCATTTATCCTTGTCGTAAAGAAGGTAGTTGGGGATCGGTTGGTCTGCCACGATATCGGAGATGGTAAAACGACCCCGAGGGCGCAACACTCGAAACATTTCACGAAACACTTTGGGTTTATCAGGCGAGAGGTTGATGACGCAATTGGACACGATCAGGTCCACACTGTGATCCTGGACGGGCATGGCTTCGGCCTGACCCTTGCGAAATTCGACGTTGGAGCGGCCATGCCCTAGGTTGGAAGCGACGGTAGGAGCGTGTAATTGAGCGAGTGCCAGCATTTCATCCGTCATATCAATGCCAATGACTCGGCCGTTATGACCGACCCGCCTCGAGGCTTCAAAGCAATCGATGCCGCCCCCGGATCCGATATCCAAAACCGTCTCCCCAGGCTGGACGGTTGACAGGCCAACCGGTGTGCCACAACCATAGGACACTTTGATCACTGGCTCAGGAATGAAAGCCCGCAATTCCTCGTAGTTATATCCAGTGGGGCAGCACATTTCCTCGCCCGTGACCACGGCACGGGCATAACGTTCATTGACGGCTTTCGTGACCGCCTCAGTGTTTTCCATTGGCGCCTCTTAGCCCCTCAATAACTGGCCCCACATTGATATAAACCAATCTTGAGGGGCTGGTCAATTCTTGGGTTCTCCCCGGATTCGAGAGTCCGCTCGCTTAATCTTAAGAGAAACGCGAATGGAAACCTGTAAGCTGGCTTACGGAATTTATTCCGCTTTGCTCCCAGATGGCATTATCTTCCTTTGGTCATTAGGGCTTTTGTCTCTTGTCCACGCTCTATGTTACAGGGCCATTGGACAATTTCTTCTAGGGGGCAAATCCCACACCTGAATAGATGAGGCGTTAGGGGCGCCGTCGAAGCTCCCTGGCGGCTGCCTGATCTACGAGCCAGGTTAGTTTGCCCTGGGTCGGACGAATCACTTGTGAAGGGAAGCGATCGGGTTCATAGGGACCTTCCAGAACTTCACGAAGGGTTTCGGCCTTGTCACCCCCGCTAACTAGGAAAACCACTTGTTCGGCCTGATTCAAGATGGAAGGGGTGAGGGTGATCCGGTGGGTCTGGAACTTCTCAACCCAGGGTGCTGACACGAGTCTGGAGGTTTCGTGAACAGCAGGAGTCCCAGGAAAAAGAGAGGCCGTGTGCCCGTCAGGGCCCATCCCGAGAAGGACCAAATTAAAATGAGGAATCTCCGGAGGTGGTGACTGAAATTGTTCCCGTAGGACGGACTCATACCAATCAGCCGCTTCCTGAGGGCTGCTCATTTCGCCAAGCATGCGATAAATGTGGTCCGGAGGAATAGGAAGGTGGGAAAGCATAGCCTCATGGGCCATTTTATAGTTGCTATCCTGATGGTCGGGAGGTACGTGACGCTCGTCTCCCCAAAAAAACTTCACTTTGTCCCAGGCAACCTGGTCTCGAAAGGGGTGGGAGGCTAACAGAGTATAGAGGCTTCGGGGCGTGGAGCCTCCAGCGAGGGCCAGTGTGAAGACCCCGTTGGCGCGAATGGCCTTGTTTGCGCAGTCCACAACCTCCTGAGCTGCGACTCGAGTGAGTTCTTGGGTGTCTGCTTGGACACGTATCTCTAGATTGGCTGAGGCCATCCCCAATGGTCCCTGGTATATTTTGGTTGATGGGTTTTGAGAAGGGAGCAAGGGCCGTTAGCACCCTGAATAGCTATAGTCGTCAAGATTTCCTTCTTTGTCGAAATCTAAGGTTATTTTGCATTCATTTGGCGTGAAATTGAAGAAAGGGGGACCAGATTTCCCCCCAGCGATCCGCCAGTAGGTCCAGGTTTCCCCGCCGAAAAAGCGTTTGGCTTTCCCATTGGGCTTTCCCCACAGTTCTTCAAACCACGACTGAGGCTTTCCCTCAAACTCGGCAGGATTTAAAGATGCCTCAAGGTAGGGGTTTCCTCCGCAGGCGGTCAGGAGCACCCCGACAAGTACGATCCAACCTAATCCAGACATAGACATGGCAGCCTCCTTCATAGAGCAGGGCAAAAATAAAAAGTGGGACCCTCTGCCTGTGAGGTCCGGGGCAAGCTAATTGAAGGTCCCCGGTCATGAGTGAAAATCGACTGAGAAATTATGGCAAAGGGATTCGAAAAATTCTAACCCTGGTTCTTAAGGTAGTCAAACGTGGTAGCAACAGCGACTCTCGCGTCTTTTCCTATCGTTGAATTGTATTAACCTCAGTGGTGCATTAAAATAAGAAGACAAAACCGGGTAAAACGCAGGTCGCTAAAAGTAGGAAGGGAGCAAAGCATGAAAATCTACCTTGATACGGGGAATGTCAAGGAAATTGAAGAGGCGGCGAGTTTGGGGGTGTTGGACGGCGTTACCACAAATCCCTCCCTGGTTTCCAAGGAAGGACGGGATTTTAAGGACTTGTTGTTGGAGGTTTGCCGAATCGTCGATGGCCCAATTAGTGCCGAGGTTGTGAGCCTTGAAGCCGATGCCATGGTCAGGGAAGGAAGGGGGCTGGCCAAAATTCATCACAACATTGTGGTGAAATGCCCGCTGATACCTGAAGGGCTCAAAGCGACGAAACAGCTTACCAGCGAGGGTATTCGGGTAAACGTCACCCTTTGTTTTTCGCCGACGCAGGCCCTTTTAGCAGCCAAGGCAGGTGCATGGTGCGTCTCTCCATTTATTGGTCGGTTGGACGACGTCAGCAGCGATGGCATGGAGTTGATTCGACAGATTCTCACCATCTTTCGAAATTACGAGTTCACGACCCAGGTCCTGGTAGCCAGCATTCGACATCCGCAACACGTGGTCGAGGCTGCGCTGGCGGGTGGGCATATCTGCACCATGCCCTTTGCAGTTTTTCAACAGCTCATCAAGCATCCTTTGACCGACAACGGTCTTAAGAAATTCTTGGCCGACTGGGAAGCTCAAAATTTACCCAAGAAAAGTTGATGGGTGACGGCCGCGTTCGGTCAGTGTTTCCCTAAGAATGTGCCAGCCAATTTGAACACCTGATGAAACATCGGGCGGGTAAGTTTGCCAGTGAAGGTATTCTGCTGGCTCGGATGGTAGGACCCGATGAGGGTCATGGCCCAGGGTAGAGTATAAACTTTTCCGTGTCCAAATTGGGGAGTAGGCCTAGGGATTGAATGGCCGAGCTCCCGGCAAGCTCGGAGATACTCGTCAAAGGCAATTTTCCCGAGCGCCACCACGACGGTCACGCGGCGAAGAAGCCGAAGTTCCTCAAGCAGGTAGGGTCGGCAGGCCGCAAATTCCTCTCGTAGCGGTTTATTCCCCGGTGGGGCGCAACGCACCGCCGCGGCGATGTAGCAATCCCTCACACGCAGCCCATCGTTTCGATGAGTCGAATCGGGTTGATTCGAAAAACCGAACGTGTACAGCGCGTGATACAACCAGTCCCCGCTACGGTCCCCGGTGAACACACGACCCGTCCGGTTTCCCCCATGAGCGGCAGGAGCTAACCCAAGCACGAGCAAACGTGCTTTTGGATCCCCGAATCCCGGAACTGGCCGCCCCCAATAGGTCCACTCCTGAAATTGCCGGCGTTTGGTTTGGGCGATTTCCCGCCGGTATTGTGTCAGTCGGGGGCATTTGGTGCACTGGGAAACGGTCTGGTGGAGAACCTTGAGGGAAGTCATCGGACACACATGGTACCATAGGGGTCCGCAGATTGAGAAAAGCGATGAACATTGACCTTCCGCGTGGCCGTTTCAAGGAGGTGCTGGGAGATTTGCTTGAGGCTGGGCTTCAAGCTGCGGATCCCACACTTGCCATTAAGCGGACGGTGAAGGTCAGGAGAGAATCCCTTTGGGTTGGAACGCGCCGGTATGACCTGCGGAAGTATGACCGAATCGTGGCGGTGGGAGCCGGGAAAGCTTCCGTTCGGATGGGCTTGGCGCTGGAAAATGTCCTTGGGAACCGGCTGAAGGGCGGGTTGATTGTGGTCAAAGATGGGCATGGGTGTAAAACTAAGACCCTTGAGATCCGTGAGGCGGGCCATCCCATTCCGGATCCAAGGGGGAGAGGAGCGGCCAAGGCGGTTCTTGGTCAGGTTCAGAGATTGACCCCTCAAGACCTGGCTTTTGTCCTTATTTCCGGAGGGGCATCCAGCCTGCTTCCTGTCCCAGCCGAAGGTCTTTCGTTAGCTGATAAGCAGAAAACCACCAATTTGCTCCTCCGAAGCGGTGCAACGATCCAAGAGATGAATACGGTTCGTAAGCATCTCTCGGAAATCAAAGGCGGTCAACTCGCTTCCGCCACGTCGGCGACGGTAGTGACCCTCATGTTATCCGATGTCCTGGGAGATGACCCTAGTGCCATAGGCTCTGGTCCAACCGCTCCAGACCCAACCACATTTCAGGACGCCACCCAAATTCTCCGGCGCTATCATCTTTGGGATCGGCTTCCAGGTTCCGTGCGGACTCGAATGAAAAGAGGAATCGGTGGAGCAGTGAAGGAAACCCCTAAACCTGGAGAGCGCCTGTTTGCCAGAGTCCAGAACGAAATCATTGGCAGTAACGGCCTCATCATCACAAGGGTGGCCAAGGCAGTCCGAAAGCTGGGCTATCATACCCTTGTCCTAACCAGTACGCTCATTGGGGAGGCCAAGGAGGCTGCCAAGACCCTCGGGACAATCGGGAGAGAGATTCACCAATATGGGCGCCCTATCCGCCGGCCGGCTTGTATCATTATGGGGGGCGAACCCACCGTCACGGTCACGGGAAAGGGTAAAGGGGGACGTGCCCAGGAATTTGCATTGTCCGCCGCGATGGTTATAGCCGGATTACCGAACCTTTGGGTGGCGGCGATGGGAACGGATGGGTCTGATGGCCCGACCGACGTGGCCGGGGCCGTGGTCAACGGGGAAACCCTCCAGAAAGCCGAAAAACTTGGGTTGGATCCAACTAAGGCCTTGGCCAATAATGACAGCCACCGCTTTTTCCAGAGGGCAGGGGGGCACATCATCACCGGGCCAACCGGGACCAATGTGAATGACCTGTACATACTCCTGGCTCCGTAATTGGAATGGTGTCGAGCAGGTTGTTGAAAAACCATTTTGGCACCTCGACAACACAGCACTCCAGGAGATCAGGGACGGCATCAGAACCCCCGCAGGATGGTCAAAAAGGCCGTCCAGCGCGGCCGCAGCAAGTGAGGAGGCGAGGCGTACTCTGTTCGGTACGTTGAGCCTCCAAGCGCCGCGAGAACAAAGCTGGCGGACTTTTTCAACATCCTGCGAGAAGACAAGGAAAGGAATCAACATGAATGACGCACAACAGATGGTCTTGGAGTTTCACCAACAGTTTGGGATTTACGTGTCAGGCAATGCCACAGTGCCCGATGAGAAAACCGAAGCCCTTCGGGTTCATTTGATCCAGGAGGAATTTGACGAACTTCAAGCGGCACTCAAGAACAAAGATTTTCCTGCCATCGCCAAGGAACTCGCCGACCTCTTGTACGTGGTCTACGGGACCGCCGTCTCCTGTGGGATTGATATGGAACCGGTTTTCAAGGAGGTCCATAGGTCCAATATGAGTAAAATCGGTGGATACAAGCGTGAAGATGGAAAATGGGTCAAACCATCGACGTACTCCCCGGCCAATCTAGAGCCAATTCTCAGGCCGCAAATTCCTCAAAATTCCTGTGGGTAAAGAACGAAGCCAGCCAAGAGTGTCATTCTCCCAGGCAATAAGACCATTTAGGTGAGTGGTCAAGTTGAGGCCAAGCTTTCCACCTCCTCGATGAGGTGCTGGAGCTTTTGGATTCCATATTCCCGCTGTTCAAGAGTCATGATTTGTTCTATTTCCAAAACAAAGGATTTGAGCGCGGTTCGCATTCGACTCACGGCTTGTGGGTAATCATCGGGCGCATCCTTCTCCGGATTCGCAAACCAGTCTCCGATTTTTTGCTCTAGGACCATAGGGCTTTTTTCCGCTTGCAGAAGGGCGATGAACTGTTTCTGCCTGTGTGTTCGATAGTGCATCCACGAATCGCTCGTGTCGGGAAGTTTCTGAATCAATCGAGCAATGTGGTGCTTTTGCGGCTCGGTGAGGTTCCCCAGCCAGTTTTCTAGCCAATCCAGGATGGCTTCCGTCCGTGTGGCCAACCGTTCATTCACATCCCCGTCAATTTCCTGAAGCAGTTCCTCATTTTCCTCCTCCATGACATTCTGAAGGAATTGGACTTGCTCCGAATTCACGGTGGTGAGGAAAAGGGTCCCTTCTAGGGCGATTCGGTGCCCTAGGTCAGCCCGGAGCTGAAAATAGGATTGAAAAAGTGCGTCAATTCCTTCCCGCGTGAACCCGTTGTGCAAGTTCTGTTGAATCTGCCGCAAAAAGTCGGCGTACAGAGGAAGTTCTTGGGTTCGATGCCAGGCATGGAGGTGTGCCAGGCGTTCCTCAAGAATTTCTCTTTGATCTGAAGAAAGGTCGAAGTAATGATCAACCCTCCATAGCATGATCCAATCCGCGAAATTGTAAGTCAAAGAAAGGGTACTACAACCTGCGAGAAGACACCCAATAAGGACCGCCGTGACTGTTTTAGCCCCCTTAAGGCGTCCCATTTTTCAGACCGGAAAGTTTGCGCAGTGGCTTAGTTGGATGGTTGAAAGGCTTTTCGGCGAGCCACAATATAGGTACCAAACAGAAGGCTGAGGATGATCATGGTCGCGTGTTATTGGCAGTGTGATCGTTCAGTCTATGGTTTTTCCGCTCTGGCAGGATGTTGAAAAAGTCAGCTCGAACAGGACCTTCAGATCTTTGTCAGAGCCTTTTCAATGTCTTGAACGAGTTGTTCCGACAGGGGCTTGAGTCCAGGGCGGTACCGGGCAATCACCTGACCATTTCGGTCAATCAAATACTTTTGAAAATTCCATTTCACCTCTCCCTTGAAGGGGCTTTGCTCGGTTAAATAGTGATACAGGGGATGTATGCCCGTGCCTTTGACCGTAATCTTGCTGAACAATGGAAATTCCAGAGCGAACTTGGTGTAACAGAACTCAGCGATTTCCTCATTGGTGCCGGGTTCTTGCTTGCCAAAATCGTTAGCAGGAAAAGCCAGAATCTCGAACCCGTGGTCCCGGTAGCGTTCGTAAAGGGTCTGTAGCCCACCGTATTGAGGGGTATTCCCGCAAAAGCTTGCCGTATTGACGACCAACAAGACTCGGCCCTTAAAGGTGCTCAATGGGACGGGGTTGCCATCAATGTCATCCATCGTGAAATCGAAAATACCTGAAGGGTGTTTGGTCTCGGCCAATTGTGTTGCAACGGAGGGACGCGAGGTTGGTTCCTTCGCCACAGCCTCTCCGACATTGCCCGAGTATTCCTGGCCACAGGCTGCAATCCCCCACACAAGGGTGACACTTATCAATGGAATGGTGAATTGTTTCATGACTCCCAATGTGAACATCATGGCGTTCCCCTCCATTTTTTATAAGAACATCTGAATGTGTGTTCGTTCTGCATTATTTTCGTTGGGATTCGACCAGGGGGCGTGTGTGAAATCGGTTGATGTGCTCCGTCAGCATGGACGCGACCTGTTGAAGGTCAAAAGGCCAAGCATAGGTAAGGGTCACCTCAGGATGTATGGAGCGAAGCTCCTGAAGCTCTTCAGGAATTTCGATTTCCGAGTGAGACCCGCCGGGCGTAAACATGGTGGACACGACGGTAATCTCTCGTGCACCGGCGGCAATGAGTTGTTCCACGGCATCGCTCAAAGTCGGAGCACAAAATTCGTTGTAGGCGACCGAAAAGTGCGCACCAGTGAGTAAGGGACGCACGTGACTGGCCAGAACGTCAAGCCCAGCCTGGTAGGGATCGGTTTCTGAGGTGCGGGGCCAATGCCGTATTTTGGTGTCCAGGTCCCGTTCCTCATCCGTCATGGGTGAACCAGAGGCTCGTCGTTGGGCCTCCAAGCGTTTCATTTTGGTCACGAGGTCCGGTGGGTAGTCCTTGGGTATGCCCCCGTGGCCGATCAATATTACGCCTTTCGTTGATACCGTCATGACGAGTTCTCCTTTTTGCAACAAAAAATTTGCTTCAAAGGTAGTGCGTTTGTCCAAACCTAGCAAACTGGGAGTAAGATTTTTGACCTCCCGAACATCATCAAGGCACTGAATACCTTGTGCCTCAAGCCATTTCCTCTGGATGGTAACCCCATGCCCACCAATAAAAATGAGACATAGGGGCAGAGGCTTTTCAGCCACCTTACCTGCCCAGGTTCTCATTTGATCAGCTGGTGGTTCAACCACGCAAGATAGAACCACCAGTTTACCCTGACGGCGTTACCACGCCAAGTGGATGAGGTCAATGGTGGAATCCGGCCCGAGATAGGCTTACTCCCATCCTGCAGGGCTCGGGAAGGTGGCTGCAGTCAAAGCTTCGACCTCTCTACGAACTCGTGAAATTCATTTGGCACACAAGAGACTATTGGAGGGTTGGTAGGGTGGGCATTGCCCACCGTCCGGTTTACTCGCTATTTCTTTTGGTGGGCATTGCTACCCCTACAACCTTCTCTTGGTGGGCCAAAACCACTTTGCGACTCCTCTAACGTGGTTCGAGTGTCGCCTCTCCCAGAAGAGCCTTCCTGACAAAACACATCGCGGGATTGGGTAATACAATTACGCTTCCCTTTTTCAAGAATTTCATGTAGAGTTTAACTCAGTTAAATCAAATGGAGTCCTGCCATGAGCCGTAAGACAAAAGTCTTGGGTTTTTCAGTGAGTCCAGAGATTGCAAGAGAATACGAACAACTGACCGCACGTCAGGGAACGACCAAGAGCGAGTTGTTTCGGAGAATGGTTGAAACGTATAAAGCGGTGGTTGAAGAGGAAGAATTTATCCGCCTACAGCGAAAGATGGCCCGTCGGGCAAAGAAGGGGGCCGTCTTGACGGAAAAGGAGGTGGAACGCATTGTGTTCGAGGATCGCTAATGCGGGTGGTCTTTGATACCAACATCTTTATTTCCGCTTTTATCGTTCCTGGTAGTCAAAGTGAGCGGGCACTTATTTTAGCCCAACGGAAACGGTATGAGTTGTACACGTCGGTTGCCATTTTGACAGAAACCGCCCAAACCCTGAGAAAAAAATTCGATCAATCCGAGGAGGACATTCGAGAGGCACTCCACATCATCAGCCGCACAGCGCGAATACTCAAGCCCAAGATCAAGGTGGCGATACTCAAAGACACACCAGACAACAGAATTCTCGAGTGTGGCGTTGAGGCCCAGGCAAACGTCATCGTGACCGGTGATCGCCACCTACTCAAGCTGAAGAAATTTCACGATATTCCAATTGTCCGCTTGGTAGATTTTCTTCGGATGTTTCCTGAAGGGGACACCTGAACAGGTTGGTAGGGTGGGCCTCGCCCACCGGCTGGTTTACTCGCTATTTCTTTTGGTGGGATTTGCCCACCCTACAACGACTTCAGAAATTCAGAATGTCCCTTTTCCCAATGTCCAATACTCGTTTCGAGACCCATCGCATGGGCTGAAACAAACAGCGCGCCCCGCACCAGAAAGGGACGGGGCGCGCTGTGAGGGTGAGACGGGTTCAATGCAGGCTGACGGGGACGGCGCTGGATTGCGCTTCCAACTTGGCCAGCCGGGCCGTGAGATTCTGCAGTTGTTGAGACTGCGCGTGCACCACAGTCAATTGCGCTCGAACTTTCGCCAACTCTTGCGCCTGCACCAACATCTTCGCTTGTTGAGTGTGAATCTGCTCCGCTTGAGTGAGATTCACTTGATGTTCTTTCTGCAGTTCGTTCAGTACCATGGTGATGAGCTTGCGATACTGGACCGCCTCGACTTCGCCGTCGGCGTTATAGACCACCAGGTCTGGATAAACCTCCGCCACTTCCTCGGCGATCAAGCCGTATTGCCGTGGTTTGGACCCATCGGCGGATGCCTGCTTGTAGCGGAACGTCACGGGCCGGAGTTGCAGCAGCCCACCACTCGCCTCGGCCATGTCATGGATGTCCTCTTTGAAACGTCGTGAAGAAGACACGGTGCCGAGTTGACCATTGGAGTCGATGACCACATTCACCGCATCGAATACCCCCGTTGTCACGCCACGGATGCCTTCGCTGAAGAATCTCGTATAGAATGCCGGATTGCCAATCCGGATGGTTTTCGACTCCACGGCCACGCCCTGACTGCCCACATAGAGGTTAAAATCTCCAGTCGTCAGGTTTTTTCCGGCCTCAACCCCAATAGCAGTATTCGCCGTGCCGGTCGCGTTACGGAGAGCACTAAATCCTAGGGCGGTGTTGCTACCGCCCGTGGTGTTGGCCGCCAGCGCACTCGACCCCACGGCGGTGTTGTTGAAGCCCGTGTTGTTCGCCAGCGCGCTCTCCCCTACCCCGGTACTCGCCGGACCCCCTACCGCATGGGTGTGGTCGCTTTTCGCCACCGTGGTGGCCGCCCCCGGCCCCCCAAAAGCCACGGCCAGGGTCCCGCTGCCGGTGATGGGGCCTCCGGTCAGACCGGTACCACTGGCCACACTGGTTACCGTGCCGCCGCTGTTGGTGTCCACCGTCTTGGTGTGGTGCGCGTCGGCGATGCCCGTGTGGGTAGTAATGGCGCCGCTGATGTCACTCGCGGTCGCTATGCCGGTCAGCCCCGACCCGTCGCCGGTGATGACGCCTGCAATAAAGGTTGCTGTCTGGGCCGTGCCGATGCGGATGATATTGGACTCGTTGGCCACTCCGGAGTTCCCAATGTAGATGTTGGCGTCGCCGCCGGTGAGATTGGAACCGGCTTCATCGCCCAGCGCGATGTTGTCGCTCCCGGTGCTTTGCCGGAGGGCGCCGCCGCCCACGGCGGTGTTGTCTAAGCCTATCTGGTTGGAGAACAGGGCACTGGCCCCCAGCGCGGTGTTACTAATGCCCGTGGTGTTCCTTTCCAGGGCGGCGTTCCCCAGCGCGGTGTTGAAGCCGCCCGTGGTGTTGGTGTCCAGGGCAGACTGCCCCACCGCGGTGTTGCCGTTGCCCGTGGTGTTTTTCCACAGGGCGCGCTCCCCCACCGCGGTGTTGCTGCTGCCGATGTTGAATACCAGGGCTGA
>JACZVJ010000005.1 GCA_022572725.1 Nitrospinota bacterium
TATTGCATTAGGCTGAATAGGACCTGACTGTGAGATTTAGGGGCTCCCATTCCGTATGAAAATTCTTTTGCTCGCCCTTGCATGGAGTTTAGGGAACATGGCTGTTCCCGTGTATCTCTTTGCTGAACAACAGGAGGTCTCTCCGACCCAAAGTGAAGAGCAGTCGAAAATCCAATGGTTACTCTGGGGGGAGGAGGCCTTTCAACGTGCAGAGGCCGAAGACAAGCTCATACTTATGGACCTCACAGCCCTTTGGTGCCATGCCTGCCATGTGATGGAGGAAACCACCTATACCGATCCGGATATCATCGCCATGCTGAATGACCGTTTTGTCCCTATTCGGGTGGACACCGATCTCCGCCCAGACATCGAGGCGCGCTACAGGAAGGGTGGGTGGCCGACTACCAGTATTTTGTTGCCCACGGGAGAAATTTTATTTCAGGCTAATTCCCTAGACCCTGAAGATTTAGGTGAGGCACTTCGGGAATCGGATGTTCTCTATCGGACTCAAAAGCAGGATTTAGTTCGTTATGCCGCGGAGGTGTGGGCCAAGGTCGAAGCGGCCAGGAAAGCGCGCGTGCACCCGAACGGCCCTGTGAATTTTGAGGTGGTGGAGCAGTCGGTTCTGATCATGACACAAAGTTTTGACGAGGTGAATGGGGGCTTTCGGGAAGCCCCCAAGTTTTTCGAACCTGAGGCCATAACCTTGGCTTTTCATTTAGGGCACGAGAGATCAGATGACGCTCTCCGGCGAATGGCCTTACTCACGTTGGATAGGCAGGTACGCCTTGTTGATCCGGTATGGGGTGGGTTTTACCGCTATGCCGAGCAGGCGGATTGGACCGATCCTCATTATGAGAAAATGCTCAATATCCAGGCTTTGAATCTTCAGAATTATCTTGAGGCCTACCAAGTAACCGGGGACCATCAATATAGAAAGGTGGTGGAGGGGACTATCCGATATGTCACCCGGTTTCTTTCGGATCAAGTCAATGGTGGTTTTTATGCCAGCCAAGATGCCGATGCCAGGGCCCCAGGTCTGCCGGGACAGTTTATAGAAGGGGAGCGGTACTTTGTCCTAGGAGAGGCGCAGCGCCTTGCAGTGGGAGTCCCCCTGGTGGATCATGCGATCTATACCGGATGGAATGGGATCATGGTCACCAGTTACCTTAAGGTCTATCAGGTTCTTGGGGATAGGCACGTTCGTGAGTTTGCCCTGAAAACCCTGAACCGGCTTCACAGGGAACGGTACCGTGAGGGGCGGGGCATGGCCCATGTGATGGTCAAGGGCCAGCTTCAGGGATTTGGATGGCTCGCGGACCAGGTATTCTTTGCTATGGCCCTCATGGAGGCAGCGGTCACCACGGATGAACAGGCGTACCTTCACAAGGCTGAACTCTTGGCCGCTGACCTGGTGAGGGATCTCGAGGACTCCAAGGGAGGTGGGTTTTATGATCGGATACCCTCTGGGTCAGACCAAGGGTTGCTAAAATTCCCTCAAAAACCCCTAGAGGAGAATGTGCACACTGCCCGTTTGTTTTGTGACTTGTTTTATTTGACAGGCAAACCTGCCTACAGAAACCTCGCCGAACGGACTCTCCAATTCGTTCTCGGAACGTCTGCTCCTCACCCGGTGGCTCTCACAGCGGCAGTCGTGATGCGGTTTCTCTCGTATCCAGTGCATATTGTCGTTGTGGGATCGAAAGGCAGCGAAACGGCACAAGAACTCTTTACGCAAGGGCTTCGGATTTATGCACCCGGAAAAATTGTGCGGTTCCTTGACCCCAAGGTTGATTCCTTAACGATAGGGGAGGTGACCTTTCCCAAGATGGATGAGCCACGGGCTTACATTTGCACGGACCGGCTTTGCTCCCAACCTATTGAAAATCCTAAAGACATGGGTGACAGCCTTGCCTGGCTGCTCGCAGCCCTCTCGGAAATCGAGCGCCCCGTTCCCCAAATGATGCCCGGGCCGTCTTGATGAAAGGCTTGGGAATTCCCCAGATTCAAAGAGAAAATCTCCAAATGTAATTAGGGATTCAACGCGTAAATCGCACATGGACAGGTCACTTGACACCCCTCAAAGCTTCTTGTTAAAAAATATTGCTTCTTCAGTGAAGAGTGTGAAGTGATTTCCATTTTCCCGTTTTCAGGGGAGAATGGCGAGGTGAATTAACCGAGAACCGCGAAGTTTTATTCCCCCTCGATAGGTCAATGATTATTCTCAACTAGGAGGAAGGATCATGAGGAATCGTTATTCTCTTGCTTTGTCTCTTATCCTCGGGAGCGCCTTGTTGGTTGCTCCCCTGATTGCCCAGGCAGGTGGAACCATCAAGGGCAAAGTGACGTTTAGTGGGAAAGTTCCACCCTTCAAGTCTACTGGTTCTGCAAACAAGGTGTTTGATATTGGGAAATTTCCAAATTCAGTGTTCTGTAGTAAAAATGCCAAAGCTAGAAACATTAAAATAGTGCCGGATGAAGAAAAGGGCAAGGGGGCAAAAAAAGCTACGGGCGAGCGTCTCGTACCAGGGATTGAAGTGGATAAGAACAAGGGATTAAAAAGTGTCGTGGTTGCTGTACGGAGCATTAATGACAAGGATTGGGTTAAAAAGGGTTACAAACGCACCGAAGTTTTTGCAAAGCTGTGTGAGTTTCATCCCTTCACAGGTGTTGCGGTGAATAGGAAGTCCAAATCATTTTATGTCGAGAACACGGACGATGATCCGATGCTACCTGCAGGGAAAAATGGGGTGCTTCATAATCCTGTCACAAAAGCAATGTTAGGGGTGAAACAACAACCCATTTTTAACATTGCCTTGCCTAGTAAAGGCAAGAGTTTGTTTAAAAAAATAAATAAAAGACCTTTAAGGATTCCTAAAAAAATTAATAAGAAGAAACCAGTAGGATTTGTCCGACTTCAATGTGACCAACATGAGTTTATGCAGAACTATTTCCTAGTAGTAAATAATCCGTTTTATGCAAAGGTTAATGACGAGGGGATGTTTGAAATTAAAGATGTTCCCGGTGGAAAGCATACTGTTTTAGCATGGCACCCGTTAGCTGGGAATGTATATGCTGATGTTGAGGTAAAGGATGGCGAAACGGTTGAAGTCAATTTTGACATGAAGAAGTAGTAATCGCAGTTTTTGACCCCATTCCTGATAACCCTTCACACAAGGGCAGCAGCTTCCAAAAGTTGCTGCCCTTGTTTTCGTTGTGCTCATGAGGTCCCCCGCTTCGCTTGCCTTTGGAACGGAGACCTAGATAAGATTCACTTCCGATTCCGATTGGAGAAAATCAAGGTTTTTGAGGCTTTACGATGCCACGGGAATTATCGCTTGGGGAGATCTTTCAGATTGGTTACTACTGGGAGACCAAGATTCTCTTGACCGCAGTCAAATTGGATCTGTTTTCTGATTTACATGAAACTGCCTTCCCGCCTTCGGAAATTGCCACAAGATTACACCTTGATGAACAAGCTCTGACGCTTCTCTTGAACGCGCTGGTGGCCATGCGAGTGTTAAGCAAGGAAGAAGACCGATTTTCGAATACCGAGGTTTCCCAAAAACACCTGGTGAAATCCAGTAAAGACTACGTGGGGCATTTGTTAGTGCTCCATGATGCCGAATGGTCGAATTGGGGGCAATTAGAAGAAACGATTCGGACGGGTCGATCCCCTGTGAGTCAGCATGTCTTTGAGACCAATCCGGAAATGGGTGCGAATGTCCTTGCTGTTTTGCATCGGATTGGACGGGAAAGTGGGCCCCGCCTGGCGAAGCGGTTAGATCTGAATGGTGCCAAACGGTTCTTGGATGTGGGAGGGGGGGCTGGGACTAATGCCATTGCCTTTTGCCAGGAATACCCTGAGCTCACTGCTACGGTGTTTGATCTGCCCCAGACGCTCACTGTCACTCGCCGAACAATCCAGGAAGTGGGGTTAGAAGGGAGAATCGCCCTCCTGCCTGGGAATTTTCTCTCGGATTCTTTCCAAGGGCCCTATGACATTGCCTTAATGTCCGATATCCTCCATTACCAAGATGGCGAAACCAATGCAGCTCTGGTGCAGAAGGTCTGCCACCATCTTGTAGAAGGGGGGCGTCTGGTGATTAAGGATCGATTCCTCGATCCTTCTCGAACCAGCCCGGCATGGACCACCGCGTTTGCCGTGCATATTCTGGTCAACACTGAACGCGGGCGATGTTTTACCAGCCAAGACGCTATGGCCTGGATGGAAGAATCCGGATTCCAGCCAGTTCTGGAACTCGAGCCCCATTCCATCATTCAAGGAATAAAACCCGAAAAAGGAAAGGGAACGACACATGGTTGAGTGGCTCAAAGAGCCTGGATTCGCGGGGACCTATGCGACCATGGGGGCGGATATTAGCCAGTTCATGGCCACATTTTTTACCGTGCTTTTTATTGTAGGGTTCGTCCAAGCCAGAAGAGGAAAAGCCGGTGTCCATCATGGGCTTATGTTAGGTGGCATGACCGCCATGCTGGCCTTCTTCACCAGTTATTATCTTTTTCGGCAATTGGGTGTCTTGGCGTTTGAGGGAAAGGAAGGGTTTGGCGGCCCCAAGGATTTGTATGAAAATGTGTTTGTCCCCTTGTTGACCTTTCATATCCTGTTGGTGATTATCGGGTTGATCATGGCCATTTACATGATCGTTCTCGGGTTCCGGGCTCAAACCTTTGTGGCTGGCCGACGTATGCTTAGAGATGCCGTTCTTCAGACCACCTGGAAACGGATTGGAATTGTTTTTGGGATCCTGACCACCGTGGTGCTCCTTCTGTTTCTTTCCCGGGTCGCCATGGCTGGGTTTTCTCTGGGGAAACTGAGCGTGTACCTGGGCTTGCTGATTTTGGCTGGCCTGGTGTTCGGCTTTGAGATTACCATTCAACGCATCTGGCCAAATGGGGAACGCCGACATCGTGTGCTAGGCCGGTTCACCGTGGCGATTTATTGTATTTTGTTCGTCACCGGGAGCATTACGTATACCATGCTCTATATCCTTTATCCCGGGAAGATCGGGTAGGTGGGAGCATGCAGTGCGCATGTGGCCGGACTCTTGAACTGCAAGAGATTGAGGAATTAGACGCCTCCGCGTGTTTCATTCGTTTTGATTGCGGGGTCTGCGACTTTCGGCTTGGCCTCGAAGTCGAGCCCAAGCAGGCCTCTCCACTCTTTGATTATATTGTGTTGACTGATGAGGCTCAGCACATTCTTGATCGAATGCCCCCTTACCTTGAACCTTTGGTTCGAGAAGAGGTTGAACACTACGCCCACCAGAAAGGGGTCACCGTCGTGACATCGGCCTTTTTGGCGGAAGCCAGAAATCGCGGGGCTGTATCGTGGAATCCCGAAGCGGAGAGCCGGTTGGCAAGAGTGCCGGCGCCGGTACGGGCCATGGCCCGGATGGAGCTGGAACGGACCGCGCTGGATCGGGGGATGTCGGAAGTGACGGTCTCGTTGATGGAGGAAGTCAAAGCTCGCTATTTCGGGATGCGGCGAGATTATGGGTGAGGAATTTATGCGCAGCCAGTTCTTGACTCCTCACGCTTCACGCTTCACGCTTCACGGAAGTTAATAGGCTGACCATGCTTCATCGACTCACCCTCAGGGTTCTTCCAAGTCTCAATGCCGCAGTCACCGAGGCTTCGGTAAGGAAGCGTAAGCGGTGGGTCATGCTGGCTCCGGGGCTGGTGGCCTTTGCCCTGTACCGGCTTTTTAAATTGGTCTTCCCCCTTTCTGATCCTTTCCTTCTCATCGGTGCCTGTGGAGGGTTTTCCGCTCTAGCGGCGCTTTGGGCCTACCGTATGGGGAGATCAGAACGCCTGGCGACCGTCATTCGGGAGGATGGCTTCAAGCGGGTAGGGTGGTTGATGGGCTGGATTGGCTTTGTCTATGGCGTGCAACTGTCCCTTTTGGTTTTAACCTTGTTATACCTGTTTGTAGACTACAATTTTCTTGTACACCCGGATGGCCCTGCCATGATGGCTCTGATTATTTCCTGTACGGCGGTGTCGAGAGATGCGTTTGAAATAGGACATATACGGCGTCTTGAGCATCAAGGTGGCCAGATAGTGACGTTCCCAGATGGCCAGGCATTCCGACGGATGGCGCGGATGGAGCCTGCGGCTTTGGCCCGGTGGACGATATTTGCCGCCGCGGGAGGGATAGGGGTGTCCCTGGCTTTAGCTCTGTTTGGGGAATTTGGACGGGGTGAGTTGGTGCAAACGCTTATTGTCAGTGTAGCCGCCGCGTGCCTCGGCTACGCGGCGTATCTCATGGCCAACTCTCATTCCGGAAATTGGATTCTGCGGCTGAAATCTCTTGGTTGGGTACAGGGGTTGCGCTTCTGGGCCTGGCCCTGCTTCACCTTTGCGATGACCTACTATTTAGTTCAAGTTGGGATATTCACCTTTCTTTTGAGAGTGAATGTGACGAATGGCTTGGTTCAAACGTTTCTGGCGGGAACCACAGCCGGCTTGATGGCCTGCTATTGTTATTATTTGGGCAATCGAGCGTTTGTGGAGTCACAGACCCTCCAAGGGATTCCGGATAATCTACGTAGTTGCCCCTTCGTGATGAAAATTCTCACTCAAACGGGTATTGTGTCTGACCCTCAGGACAAGTCCCCGGCGAATTTGGAAGCAGGTCAGCCTCAAAAGACCAGCTAAATCATTCCATGCGATTGCCCCTATACCTGAAGATTGGCTGCTTTTTGGGCTTGGTCCTCCTTGGACCGACCGCCGTTGGGGCCTTTGAAGACCCGCCGGCTCTTTCGCAGGTCTCGAAAGATTTGTATTACCAGACGGAAGGAGTTCCTCAGGGTCCAGCAGCTCCGGACGTTCGATCCGTCTATCCCCGGATCAGTTATGTCGATAATCGGGTCTTGGTGTGGGTGGTGACCCAGCAGCATACCTACTTTGGTGGTTTTGTGTTGGCCTTACCGCTATTTTGCGTGCTCCTCGAATTTCTTGGGTTGTTCCGGCGAGATCACGAGTCCGCCAAACGGTTCGACGGACTCGCTCGTGACCTCCTGCGAGTGGCCCTCATAGCCCTGTCTATCACGGCCATATTGGGCAGCGTAATGCTCGCGCTATTTATACTTCTGTACCCCGGTTTTATGGGTTATATGGGCGCGACGTTTAGAAGCATGATGCCGCTGTACGCCGGAGTGTTTCTTGGGGAGTCCCTCTTGCTCATCCTTTACTATTACAGTTGGGACTGGTTGGCCAGCCGGACGCAAAAGTGGGTGCACATGACCATTGGCGTGGTGGCGAATGGCATGGGGATTATCCTCTTGCTGCTTGCCAATTCCTGGGCGTCCTTTATGATGGCCCCGTCTGGGGTGGATGCAGAAGGCCGATTTCTCGGCAATATCTGGCATTTGCTGCACTCCCCCTTATGGAATCCGTTAAACGCCCATCGGTTTTTGGCGGATATCATGTCTGGGGGCGCGGTGGTCGTGGCGTATGCGGCGTACCGGTTTTTGAGCGCGCGCTCAGAGAAAGAGCGTGCGTATTATGATTGGGTGGGATACGTGTTTATTGTTGTGGTCGTCTGTGCCCTGTTGCCAATGCCCTTTGCCGGCTATTGGTTGATGCGTTCCGTGTTTGAGTTTCGCCAGCAGATGGGGATCACGATGATGGGCGGGTTGCTTTCATGGCTCTTTGTCCTTCAGGCCATTACGGTTGGGGTCTTGTTCCTGGGCATTAACTATTATATTTGGCAGTCCCTGGGCCGGATTCGCGGTGGGGACCGATTTAATCCGTATTTCAAGGCCATTGTGCTTGCCCTGATGATTTGTTTTCTCGTGTGGTTTACCCCTCATACCGTTGCGATGAGCCCCAGCGAGATGAAGGCCATGGGTGCGGCGCAGCATCCGGTCATTGGGCAATTTGGGCTCATGTCGGCTAAAAACGGCGCGATCAATGTCATGATCTGCCTTACCGCCATGAGTTTTTTCTTGTATCGAAGAGCGAATCGGGAGTTGACGATTTCCTGGGTTCAGGCTGGGAACATTGCTCTCGCAACCTTGTTTTTCATCGGCATGGTTAATGTCGTGTGGCTGGCGATTTATGGATTTTATATTCCTGCCCATGTTCGGGTGGGGCTTTCGGTGCCTCAAGGGGCGACGACGGCGACCGTGGTCCTCGGCGGCTTGTGGATTAATCACCTGATGCTCAAAGGTTCTCGGATCAAGGGACCGATCCAGTGGGGAAAGATCTCGGTTCGAGGGATGGTGGCGTTGTTTGGGGTCGCGGCAGCGTTTACGTGGGTCATGGGGTTGATGGGCTATATTCGATCGGCGGGGAGGTTAGGCTGGCATGTGAATGAGTTGCTCCCAGATCTCTCTCCTTGGGCCTTTACTCCGACCTTGGCCTTTGCCGCCAAAATGGTCACGGTCAATATGGTCGTGTTTTGGGCTTCCGTGTTTGTGGTGTTTTGGCTGGCCAACCGTGATCGGCGATTCGTTGAAGAAGGGGTTTCGGCCCAGGCCAACAGAATACCCCTCGTTCAACCATTGCCCAGAGAGGAATCAGCATGAAACGTCTGTGGTTTCTGGGGAAATCCCGCGGTGGCTTGCTCCTTATATTGGCGCTCGGCTTTTGCCTTTTAACCCACTCAACTTTTGGGCTGGCGGGTGAGAGGGCAAGTGGGGAGGGGGCAGGCGCAACGATCCTCGAAGATTTTGGCCAGCCAGATGGAGACGGATTTCCAGTGGGCTGGGAGGGCTCGAGAAGTACCATAACAGCCAAAGAAACCTATACCATCCAAATAGAAGATGGGACCCACTTCCTTCAAGCCAAAGGGGCGAACCAAAGGGTTTACACGAAGAAAATCTCATGGGACCCCAAAGTCCAACCTATTTTAAAGTGGCGATGGCGGGTGCGATCGATCCCCGAAGACGCAGACTTGGTGGCTGCTGTTTTTGCAAATCTCGATACTGACTTAGTGTTTATCCCTGTGTCGACAAAGTACGTTTGGAGTGCCAGGAAGAATAAAGGAGTGACCACGGATGGGGGGTTTTTTAGTCCTACTGAAGTCGTCATTCGGTCAGGAAGGCAACCGGTTGGAGAATGGATTGAGGAAGAGGTCAATGCCTACGAGGATTTTAAGCAGATTCATCAACATGAACCTGCTCCTCAGGCCTGGGGGATCTCCCTTCTTGGAGGACCGGGCGTTGAAATCGATTTCGGAACTCTAGAAGTCAGTGGACCGTGACACCAATCCTATGACCAGAAGACGCGATTTCCTCTCATATCCGATACTGTAATCCTATGGCCTCCCCCCAAAAGATATTTGATATGGGATTGGGGGCCCTGGTGATGGGGACGGTTGGGACCCTGATTGGGATCCTGATGGGAGGGGGATATCTTTTTGTCGCGGCGGGACTTGGTGTGTTATTGGGTATGGGTGTTGGGGTGTTTGGCGGACGCAGGTTTTTTGCAGGCATCTTTGTCGGGACTGTCCTTGGTGGGAGTTTGGCGTGGGGGGTTTCCGGTCCTGAGAACATAACTGTCGGAGCCGGGGCTGGTGCGGCGATGGGAGGCTTTCTCGGTACGTGGATTTCCATGCTCCTGGATACCTTTGGTCACCGAACGGCGAAACCCTCAACGTCCACCGACCAGGAGGGATAGACCAAACTCAGGAAGGGTGCCCATTAAGGGCTAAAAAACCAGCCTGGAGGTAGCGGCGGAACACCATGGAAAATCGAAGGGTTTTAATCGGGTCAATTGTGTTCGTCTTTGCGTCCTTCATTCTGATGGTAGTCATGCTGGTATATGAAACCTATAGGGGGAGGCAACAGCGTGAACAGCTGATGGCCTCTATTGAAAGGCCTACAACTCGCCTGATCGAACCTGTAGCTGTCCAAGATTTTTCGATGTACAGAACGATTGTGGGAAATGAGGGGCGTGAGATGGTTGAGATTCCAGAAGGGCCTTTTACCATGGGGAGTGATGATGGCGATCCTGATGAAGGCCCGGCTCACCCGGTGTATCTCCAGGGCTATTATATCGATCTGAATGAGGTAACCCAGGCCGAATACGAGCGGTTTGCCAAAATGACCAAGCGGGAAAGGCCAAGGGTGCCTGTCTTTGAGGAGGATATTTCCAAATTGATGGATCCGGATTATCCAGTTGTGGGTATCACTTGGAATGATGGTTTTGCCTATTGTCGGTGGGCGGGAAAGCGGTTGCCCACCGAGGCGGAATGGGAAAAGGCGGCGCGAGGGGAAGGCCGTCGTCGTTATCCCTGGGGAAATGATTTCAATTACCCCTATGCGAATATTGATGGGGAGGAAGACGGGTATCCCTATTTGGGGATAACGGGTTCCTCCGAGGCTGGCCGTAGCCCATTCGGGTTGTATGACACCGCTGGGAATGCATCCGAATGGGTTGCGGATTCATATCACCCCGAGTATTACCAGAATACCCCCTACCGGGACCCGCCTGGCCCTAGCGAATCCGAGTTTAAGGTGATTCGTGGCGGGTCGTGGCGTGATTCGAAGTTGAGTGCTCGCCTGACGAAACGGTTTTCTGCCAAGATGTGGAGAACGGATTCAACGGTGGGGTTTCGTTGTGCCAAAGGTGTAAAACCTGATTAAGAGCGATCATAAAGCCGTGTTGGGTTGGGAAATCCGTGTGGCAAAGCCTGTACTTAAAGACAGGTGAGCGTAGGTTATTCACACAGTGCTGAAACAGGATGGATACCCAATTTAAACTGATCTTTCTTTTTGCGGTTTTGTTTATGACTAGTTTGCCTATTGTCGGAATTCTCAAAGGTACTGACCCTCCTCCCTCAGATCCAGGGGGTGTAAAGGTTCGCTCCTCCCAAATGGAAAAAGTCTCCCGGTTGAACGTAACAACGGCGCTCAGTCCAATAAAAGAGGAAATGGTTTTGATCCCAGGAGGGAACTTTGTTCAGGGGACACATCACGGGGGATATAACGAAGGGCCTGAGCGAACGATAGCCCTTGAGGCCTTCTGGATTAACCGTTTTGAAGTGACAAATCATCAGTACTTCGAGTTTGTAAGGGCGACGGGACATCGAAAACCGAGCCCCCCTTCACGATACGCTAAGCGCTTGACTCAATTACGTGGACCCAACCAGCCGGTTACCTATGTCTCCTGGTATGACGCCGATGCCTATTGTCGATGGAAAGGGAAACGTCTGCCCACCGAGGCCGAGTGGGAAAAGGCGATGCGTGGAGCCGATGGCCGGCTGTGGCCATGGGGTAACCAGTCCGATCGCTATGCTGCGAATCTCGGAGAGGCTGAGGATGGGTTTGAATCGAGTGCACCCGTTGGGTCCTTCCCCCAGGATAAAAGCGTCTTTGGCGTGTATGATGGTTTTGGAAATTTAATGGAATGGGCGGCTGATTGGTATGTGGAGCAGGCGTATCGGTTGCCGTTGTCTCACACTGCCAAAGTAGCCGATCGAGGCGGCTATAAGACCCTTCGAGGCGCAGGCTATAACAGCAGGGGTATTGATTTGAGGATTACGAATCGAAGTTTTATGGTGCCGAATTTTCGGGACGAAACGATTGGGTTTCGATGTGCTTCGTCCGATAATTCTGACGCTAGGGAAGAAGTGGTGTCAGGCCCAATCGCCAGTGGGGACCTAGAGAAAATCGAAGTAGTAGAGAATGAGAAAGACGGCCAAGAGAATATTGACAACCATACCAGCCAGCACTATAATGTCGAATAATTTTGCATTTGCACGCATAGGTCTGGGTTCTTTGAAAAAACAAAATATCCGTAACATATCCTAATTGAAGTTGTCAAGAGTGAAATCAATTAGGTGTAACTATCTATGTTATTAGGAGAATCCGGATGGATCAGGTTCAGGACGATGATGTAAAAATAAAAATCGGGAAAGGCATTTTTTATTTAACCTGTGCGGCCGCCATTCTGTTTTTTTACTGGTTTGCTGGTATTCAATGCCCCTGTAATTGACCGCTCTTGCCTCTCAGATATAAATGTTCTGTAAGGCGTTGCTTAAAATCCGTTTAAACCCTACTGGCGAGAAGTTTAATTTAAGAGAGGGACGACTATGCAGACTGTTGTCTATGTTATAATTTCGCTTGTCATCTGTTTGTCCTATTTCACTTTTGTGGATTGGCTTATGATGGATATGCAGGGCTTGGATTACTTCTATATATTCCGGTAGATGAAACATCTCGTAAAAGTGAGGGAGACTCGACAAGACATTTTGGCGCTAACAGAAAATTAGGTCTCGGTTCTCTTGGATTTAAAGAAAACAAGGAGGTAGGTCATGGGTGGCCTCATAGTTAAAACAGCCCGAAAAAAAATTCTGGCAGTCACGGGCCTTTTTGCAATGGGAGCAATGCTTCTTCTCCCCATAGTCGTGGCACTACCGGCTTTGGGAGCCGAAGAATTTCCTGCGGCGGCAGGTGTCGTTGAGGGGCAGAGTGACGAAGAGAAAATTGAAATGGGACGAGATGTTTATTACAAAATCGAAGGCCCTGCGATCGGCCGCCCGGCTCCAAAGACAGAGGACACCACTGAATTCTATCCTCGATATAATTTTGAAAGCCGGATTCTTCTGTGGGTCGCCAATCAGCAGCACCTCTATTACGGCAGCTTCGTGTTGGCCGTTCCGATTTTCTGCATGTGCATTGAGCTTGCAGGAATGATGACCAAAGATAAAGCGATGGCCAAAAGGTACGATCAGTTGGCTTATGACTTTATTAAAATTAGCATAACGGCTTACTCCATAACCGCCATCCTGGGTGGAATTTTAATTTTCACCTTCCTCACGCTCTATCCCGCCTTCTTTGGGTACCTTTCAAGCGTTTTCCGCCCGGTTATGCATATTTATGCTCTCATGTTCGTGGCGGAAAGTGCCACAATTTATATTTACTACTATGGGTGGGACATGATGAAGGAGGGATTGCTGAAATGGCTCCACCTGAGCATGTCCGTTGTTTTGAATGTCATTGGGACGACCCTGATGATGCTCGCCAATTCCTGGATTGGGTTCATGATGTCTCCTTCGGGAGTAGACGAAAAGGGCCAGTACTTAGGCAACATTTGGCATGTCATCCATACGGCTCTTTGGAATCCCCTCAATATCCATAGAATTTTAGGGAACATGGCATTTGGTGGTGGTGTGGTCGCGGCTTATGCAGCCTACCGATTCTTGTCTGCCAAAAATGATGAAGAGCGCGCCCATTACGACTGGATGGGGTATGTCGCCATGACGCTTGGGGTGGCTTTCCTCATTCCGTTGCCTTTCGCCGGGTATTGGTTGATGAGGGAAGTGTATGCGTACCGCCAGCAGATGGGTATTACGTTAATGGGCGGTTTGTTGGCTTGGTTGTTTATCATTCAGGCGACGATGATCGGAATCCTTTTCCTCACGACCAACTATTATCTCTGGCAGGCACTAGGAAGGATGACTGGGGCTGAGCGGTTCCAGCGGTACATCAAATACCTGGTGTTCATCTTGGTTGTGGGGCTTTTAGTCTTTATCACTCCCCACACTATCGTGATGTCCCCGGCCGAGTTGAAGGCGATGGGTGGCCAGCAACACCCAGTCCTGGGAAATTATGGGGTGATGTCCGCCAAAAACGGTGGAATTAATGCGATTATTATGACGACCATTTTGAGTTTTATTTGGTATCAGCGTGGGAACCGGGTGCCAACTGTCTCGTGGACCAGGTTTGGGAACACGTTTATGATCGTGTTCTTCGTCGTGGCGGGAATAAATAATATTTGGCTCGCGACATATGGTTATTTCATCCCAGCAAACGTCCGTATTGGGCTTTCCGTTGCCCAGGTGGTGGGGACCTTGTCTTGCCTGTTTATAATGGTCCCCTTTAACTTGGTCATGTTGAAAGGGGCGAGACAATTAGGGCCAATTCGGTGGGGGAAAATTCCTGTTCGCTCCCAATATGCTCTCATCATGCTGGCAACGGCCTTTACCTGGATGATGGGGTTGATGGGGTATATTCGGTCATCGGTGCGATTGTACTGGCATGTCAATGAGATCATGCGGGATAACTCTCCCTGGGCATACACCCATACCATCGGGTTTGCAGCCAACGTGATTTCCTTTAACGTGCTCTTTTTCTGGTTTACCATTTTATTTGTGTTCTGGCTGGGGACCCTTGGGGTGAAGAAGGCCCCCGTGCCAGCGGCCGAACCTGTTCCTGCCACTCCAGTTCCACAGCCGGCAACAGGACATTGAGGATATTCCAATTAAAATAAATGGGAAACTCGTAAGTGCGCATAGCCCCCAGTAATTTTCTGGGGGCTATGGGTAAAGGGAGGGGAGTAAGGTGCTGGAGTTAATGGGTGGAGCGTTAGGTATTGGCTGGCCGATTTTTGTGTCCCTGATTGGGTTGCTCATTTATTTTCAGGTGTCCATTCCTGATGCGGCAAAGAAAAAGCGGTTATCGTTTAAAACTCTGATTGGAATGCTTGCGGCCTTTATGGCCTTCATGGCGATTTCCAACTACGGAACGAATTTTGACACGGGCACAAAGGGTTTTGTCGGCGATTCGGGTCTGTTGCCTGTTTCATTGGTCATGGGCACCATTCTGGCCTATATGATGGGACTCTATTTCACGAGTCTCACAGCTCTC
Organism: Nitrospinota bacterium; assembly: GCA_022572725.1. Classification (GTDB taxonomy): domain Bacteria; phylum Nitrospirota; class Nitrospiria; order Nitrospirales; family UBA8639; genus JACZVJ01. Next base: position 14,622 of record JACZVJ010000005.1, read on the forward strand.
TTTAAAATCGCCTCGTCGATGTTTCTTGTCGCCGCGATTTTATCGGGATATGGCAATTGGCTTCCCCAAGTGGAGGGAGGCTTCCCCCCACCTGAGGTCAAGCTCGATTTCCAGAGCATGACTCCTCAACAGCTTGGGGATGAGGGAGAAAAAATAATTTTCGGGGGCCTTGGGCAAAGCAGGGTCCAGGGGGCTATTGGCAAGGGCCAGTGCCCACTATGCCATGGATTCCAACAAGGGTTTTTGAGCGAACGGGCCCCTAATTTATTTAATATTCCTGCTCGAGCTTTAACACAACTTGACCATGAAAAATACTATAGGGGGAATCCTGAGGCACGCGACACCGTCCAAAAAGAGGCGTTTCCTGGATCTGGAACGGCGGAGACGGCGCAAGAATATATCGCTGAATCTCACGCTTGCCCAAGCTGCTTTGTGGTCCCGGAGTTCGGGGTGCAGGGGACGAATGACACGGAGAGTCCAATGCCGAAAATTCACAAGCCCCCTATTTCCCTGACCTTGGGAGAATTGGCTGCCGTTGATACCTGGATGTATGTGAGGGAAGGTGCAGAAGCCCCTACCTATGAAGAAATTATTGCGTCCTATGAGAAATTTATTCCTGAGGGGGACCGCCCGCAAGCGTCGAGTGAGGAAGGGCCGGCCGGGGGCGTCATTGCCACTGGGGAAGAGCCCATCACTGACCTCTTTATGAAGGCAGGGTGTCCCGCTTGCCATACCATTCCCGGGATTGAGGGTGCCACAGGGAAGGTGGGGCCAATGTTGGTGGAGGGGACAAGTGCCCCCATGCGTTTAAAGGATCCAAGCTACCAGGGAAAGGCCAAATCAGTTCGGGAATATGTAACGGAATCGATCCTAGATCCAAGCGCTTTTGTGGTAAAGCCTTTTCCAGATAATCAAATGCCCAAGGACTTTGGACTAAAGCTGAGTGCCGGTGCTGTGAATAAAATTGTAGATTATCTGTCCCAATTAAAAGAGGGACAGCCTCCACCACAAGTCGATTAAAAAGAATGATTAAAATAATGACTAAGGGTGTTTTTACCTTTTGTACTAATAACGAGGAGCACTAGGCGATGACCTGGTTAAAATTAGTAGAAGGCTACATGCCGGGGCAGATGATCGGTGAGTTGGCGCTGAGTATTTTGTTGTTTGCATTGCTCAATTGGTCGTTGAAGCGGGCCGGGATGGGGATCCCAAAATTCTGGGCGGGAATCGGGGTCTGGGTGTTTATTTGGTTGTATATAACATACCGCATTTATCCCCCCATTCCGTTTAGTGTCCGAGCCATATACGGCACGGTGACGATGTGTGGGATCTTCATGTGGGTATCGGGGTCGGAGGCGGATTGGCAGGAGTTTAAAAAGCCGATTTTCAATGTCATGGATGGGATTACGCCCAGGCACAGATTCCTTCGGACCGTGGCCTTGATTCTGATTCCCTTGGGGATTGGGGGGTTCGCATACCAATCTTACCTGCCCAGTTTTGATGAGCCGATCGAGCTGCGGACAGTGCATCCGGCGCCTCCTGCGACGACCAAGCTCCATGGGAAGACTTTTGTCCTGCAGATCGCAGAGAATCCCTTCAGGGTGGGTAGCGAGGGGAAATACGACCAGGAATACACCAATGAACGGAGTGTGGTGCAGGCGATGGGGCGGTTGGTAAAGGATGTGAATGATCCCAACTACAATCCCTGGGACCCGAATGCGGAAGGGTATATGAAATATGTGCGGGAAGGTGGAGAGGTGTTTTTTCAGAACTGCCATTTCTGCCATGGGGATAACCTGAATGGGCGGGGGTTGTGGGCCTACGCGTTCAACCCGATTCCGGCGAACTTCACCGATGCGGGAACGATAGCCCAATTACAAGAAACCTTTGTGTTCTGGCGGGTGGCGAAGGGCGGGCCTGGCCTCCCGGGCGAAGCATTCCCCTGGGCATCTGTCATGCCGCCCTGGGAGCAGCACTTGACCACGGATGAAATATGGAAAGTCGTGATGTTTGAGTACTGGCACACGGGGTACTATCCCCGCACGTGGGATTAAGGGTTGAGAAGTCCGTACTCCTCGGAACATGAAATTATCATTGGAGTGAATAACGAGGGAACCGATGAACATTCCAACGAGAACGAACAAGTCGCTACGGACCGGCCTGGGGCTAGCGGTGGGTCTCAGTCTCTTGCTGTGGGGTGGGCTGCCGCTCACTGGATTGGCGCAAGAAGACGAAGACATTCCGGAAGGGTTTAAAGCTGAAGACAGACCTGCTCCCCCTTCGGCCGAGCAGATTGAAGCGGGCAAGCGTGTGTATTTCACCAAATGCGTCTGGTGTCATGGGGTGAAGGGCTCGGGGGATGGTCCTGCGGCGGATCGGTTGTGGCCGCGGCCGAGGAATTTCAACCAAGGCACATTTAAGATTCGGCATACGGTGAGTGGGGAACTTCCTCTGTTGGAGGAGGACCTGCTCCAGACGGTGACGCATGGGCTCCCGGGCTCGGCCATGCCTTCGTGGGAAGGTATTCTCACGGAGGAGCAGCGGCGCGACGTCCTGTCCTTTGTGACCACGCAATTGGTCGAGGATCGGGACTGGCAAGATGAAGAATTTGAGACTTTCACTGTGCTGCAATTGGACCAGCTTACGCCCATTGAACCGACCGCTGAGTCCATCAAGCGGGGGTCGGAGCTCGTGGTGTCGCTGAAATGTATTGAGTGTCACGGACTAGAAGGGCGGGGAGATGGCAATGCCTTCAACCTCAAGGATGACTGGGGCTTCTCGATACAGCCGGCGGACTGGCACAAGTGCTGGAATTTCCGTGGAACCCGGCAAGATGCGTACAATGTGAAGAACATCTTCCGAACGTTTTCGACTGGGATCAATGGGACCCCCATGCCCTCGTTCGCGGACAACACCACGATTGAGCAGCGGTGGGATATTGCGAACTATGTCGGTTCCCTGTGTGAGCGAACGATGGATATTGACATTGCCGGAGGCGAAGTCACCGACGAGATTGCCCAAACGTTAGCCCAAGGCGAGCCCTTCCCCATTGACCCGCTGACGGACAAACCGAAGAGCAGTTTCGTGGTGCCCTCGATTCCCGTCAGGGAACTTGGGGAATCCTTGGAATTGCCCGTGGACGAATATGATGAGCGTTGGGCCCAAGTGCCTAGGCGGTGGATTGGCATGGGGGGCCAGATCACGCACAAGCCCCGGAATTTTGTCAACCGGATTGATGACCTGTGGGTACGGTCGGTGTACAACGACACGCATATTGCGTTTCTGTTCCAGTGGAACGACCGGACCAAGAGCGTTCAGGAAGACGAGGTGGATTGGGACCCGACGGAGGTGAACCTGGCGGACTATGGGGTGGAAGAGACGCTGCCAGGGGGCTCGCAGTTTGCTGATGATCCCGGGCACCCGGGCTCCATTGCCTGGAATCAGAATAAATATGCGGTGTACAACGACGGGGTGGCATTCGAGTTTCCGATTAAATGGCAGGAGTTGCCCGCGCCACGAAAGCCGCGGTATTTCTGGGGGGATGAGTCATTTCCCATGGAAATCACCAAATGGACGGCGGACGGGACCCTGGCGGTGTATGAAGGGACGGGATGGGATCAAGACTTCACCGAGCTGGATGATTTCGCCGAGGAAGTTGAAGTGAAGAAGGCACAGTGGAAGAATGGGCGATGGACTGTGCTTGTTCATCGGCCGCTGAAGGGGGATTACGAGGAAGTGGCCAGCCTCGAGCCAGGCCAGTACATCCCAATGGTGTTTTTTGCGTGGGATGGCCACAATGGAGATGTGGGGCGGAAAATGGCAGTGTCCGCATTCTATTACCTGGTGTTGAAGCCGGCAATGCCCGTGGAGGCCTTCATTTATCCGATCCTAATGGGCGTGGGTATTGTGTTCGTGGAAGGGTGGATCGTGATCCGGCGGGCTAATCGCCGCAAGGGGAAGATCTTTACGTAAGGGGAGAAGCTGGGGCAAGGACCCGGCTTGGACCGAGCGTCAGGGGGTGGGGGTAGCCCACCCCCTTTTTTTTGGTTTAAAACGGACGAATCGCCATGCGAAACGATGTGACTGGTGTAGTGCTGGCTGGGGGCCAGAGCCGCCGCATGGGTCAGGATAAACGGTGGATTACCCTCGAGGGGCGCACACTTTTTGATCGGGCTTTGTCCGTGTTGGAAGAACTTTTTTCAGAAGTGCTGGTTGTCGTGGCAAAGCCGAATGATGAAATGATTCAGGGTAAGTCTCGGGTGGTGGCGGATCTCATACCCAATTGTGCTATGGCTGGTGGTCTGTACACCGGACTTTCTTGTGCGTCCTGCTCCAGAATATTTGTCGTTGCTTGCGATATGCCGTTTTTAAATCCTGAAGTTATTGCCTGCCTAGGTTCTATTGACCCTTCCTCGGACGTGGTGATGGTCAAGTTAACACATGGGTTGCAACCTCTGCATGCCTATTATTCAAAAAGGTGTCTTCCCCTCTTGGAAGGGATGCTGAAATCCCAACAATTTCGCGTTCAGGGGCTTGCAGAACAGCCAGAATTGGCGGTGCGCATTGTGGATGAACAGGAGATACAAGAACTTGATCCGCACTTTTTGTCTTTTTATAACCTGAACACCCCGTCCGACCTAGAGTTGGCCAAAAAATTTTTCCTTCATAGAGAAGTCTCTTGATGGTGCGAACCGGAAGCGATAGACCCAATCTTTTGATCATCCATCCGGGAACCTTGGGGGATGTTGTGCTATCGATTGAGGCGATTCGTTCCCTCAGGCAGGGGTTCCCCACCCATACATTCCTTTTGGTGTCCCAATCCGAAGTGGGAAGGCTTTTGCTTGAGTGTGGTGAGGTTGATGTTGTGTGGGCACTGGAAGGGCCATTTCTTGGTGATCTGCAGGCAGGGTTCCATCCAGCCACCCCTTGTGTGGAGTCGGTTCTTCGCCTGTGTACCCATGCGGTCTGTTGGATCAGCGACCAGAATGGCTGTTTGGCCGAAGGGCTGAAAATGGCCGGGGTGGGGGAATTTCTCATCTGTTCTGCCAAAGCAGGCCACTTGAAGTCTACCCATATGTCAGACCGGTTCTCCGAAGTTCTCCAGGCGTGGGGCGTTTCACCTCTACAAGAACACAGGCCTTTGTCTTTATCGTTGAGCAATAGAGAGGGATCCTCCGTATCAGCCCATAACGTGGCGGTTGCCAATAGAAGAGAGACGACTATCGTGGTTCACCCAGGGAGTGGGAGTCCGCATAAATGTTGTTCCGCGAAGTGGCTTGGGCAAGTAGTCCGACGGCTCAGAAGCGTTCCTGGAAGGAAAATACTATTATGTGGTGGGCCGGCCGACGAAATCGCTTTGAGGAATTTGCAAGGTGAACTCTACGGCATACCATGTGAAGTTGTATGTGGAAAGGACTTACTTTCTCTTGCCCAACGTTTGGTGCAAGTTGATCTGTTCCTCGGCCATGACTCTGGGTTGACGCATGTCGCGGCTGCCTTGGGTGTCCACACTGTGGCCTTATTCGGACCCACTGACCCTGCCCGTTGGGGACCGAGAGGTCCTCATGTTTCCATTCTTCAAGGGCCGCAGTGCCGTTGTGAGACCTGGGAAAAGGTTCAACGGTGTGGCTCAAAAATCTGTTTAGATTTTTCGGTTGATCAGGTGGTTCAGGCTATTGAGCAGCAATTGGCTAGGGCAGGATCCGACTCTGCTGAGTCTCCACATCATCACAGTCAAGAAAGAGTTTCCTCGCTTGCCTTGTCAAAATAGGCTATGCTAAATTCCGACCCCGTTCGCGCGGTTTTTCCTGATTATAAGCAGAGATAAAAGGCTTGAGATGCCGGAAGGTATTGTCCAGGAACAGGTCACAGCTGCGATCGCTGATGCCGTAGCAGAAGCCAAGCGGAAGGGTTTGCTGCACTCATCCTCCCCCCCGGTTTGTACCGTGGAATTTCCTAAGAGGGAGGAGTGGGGAGATTTATCTTCCAGTGTGGCCATGACGATTGCCAAGATGGAGAAGCGGCCGCCTCGCGAGGTTGCTGATCTCCTTGCTAAACAACTCGAAGAGTCGTGTCCCTTCGTTGACCAAGTCGAGGTAGCCCCTCCTGGTTTTCTCAACCTGACGCTTCGACGTGATTTCTGGTTTTCCGTCCTACACGAAATTGAGAGCAAGGGCGAAACCTATGGGCACAGTGAGTTAGTGCGGGGAAAACGGGTGTTGCTCGAATACGTCAGTGCAAACCCCACCGGGCCGTTACATATCGGCCATGGTCGAGGGGCTGCACTGGGAGATGCCATGGCAAGGGTATTACGGGCTGTGGGGTATTCAGTGGAGCGGGAATTTTATATTAACGACGCTGGCAGACAAATGAACCTCCTGGCGGCCTCGGTGTATGCCCGGTACCAAGAATACCATGGTAGTGCGGTGTCGTTTCCTGAAGATGGGTACCAGGGAGCCTACATCCGGACTGTTGCGGAACACATTGCACATACGGTAGGGACCCAGTTGCTCGATCTCCCCCTCTCGGAAGCACTGGAACAGTGTAAAGTCATGGCTTGTGAAGAGCTTCTTGAAGCGATAAAACAGGACCTCCTCTCATTTGGTGTTGGGTTCGACTCCTGGTATCCCGAAACCCGGCTTTTTTCTTCCGGAACGATTCGCGAAACGCTTGAAACTCTTAAGCAACGCGACCTCGTGTTTGAGAAAGATGGGGCGTTGTGGTTTCGTTCTTCTCGTTTCCAGGATGAGAAAGATCGTGTGGTCTGCAAGCAGGATGGTGATTATACGTATCTGGCTTCCGACATTGCGTACCATCATGACAAATTGAAGCGAGATTTTGATCAGCTCATCAATATCTGGGGCGCAGATCATCATGGATACGTTCCTCGGATGCAAGGAGTGATGCAAGCTTTTGGATACTCAAAGGATCGGCTTCAGGTCGTTTTGGTTCAAATGGTGAGCCTGCTGCGTGGTGGACGAAAGGTGGAGATGTCCAAGCGGGCTGGCGAGTTCGTCACTTTGCGTGAAGTGGTTGATGAAGTGGGGGCTGATGCAGCCAAGTTTTTTTTTCTCATGCGACGGCCCGACTCCCACCTCGAATTCGATCTGGAACTGGCCAAAAAGCAATCTGCCGAAAATCCGGTCTACTATGTCCAATACGCTCACGCTCGACTCGCCAGTTTGTTCCGGGTCGCTCAGAATCGCGGCATCCTCGTTCCTCCCGCTGGAGATGCCAACCTTACCGTGTTGGTTCAACCCGAGGAGTTTCGGTTAATCAAGCATCTGTCCAGTTTCCCAGGTTTGGTCGAAGGGTGTGCCAGAGCCCTGGAACCTCATCGTTTGACCTTTTATCTGCAGGAACTTGCTGGACATCTTCATGCCTTTTATTACAAGCACCGGGTCTTACCTTCCAGAGAGGAGGGGACAACCGGTCCGGAACTGGATTTGGGCGGGATGAATGCCGACCGGGGGGGGGTGCGAGCCCAGGAATCCCCTTCACACGAACTCACGACTGCGCGACTGGTTCTTCTCCGACAAGTGCAAACTGTGATTCGAAATGGTTTAACCCTTCTTGGCGTGACAGCCCCTGAACAGATGTGAGGGTTTGGCCGGACTCAATGGGGAGAGGAATTCAGCGGGCTTTGGCTGGGTCTGAGTCCTGAAACATGATCACTTTTTCAGTCACCCATAAGGCCCATTCGTGTAACGCCAGAGTGGGAGTGCTCCACACAGCCCATGGTGTGATCGACACTCCAGCCTTTATGCCGGTTGGCTCCCTAGGCACGGTGAAGGGAATCGAATGTCAAGAGTTACAGGAATGTGGGTTTGGCCTGATGCTCACCAATGCCTATCATGTGTATCTACGGCCGGGCCACCGGTTGATTGAAGACCAAGGGGGGCTGCATCGTTTTACTGGGTGGTCGGGGGCGATTTTAACCGACAGTGGCGGCTTTCAACTGGTGAGCCTTGCGGAGTTTTGCCAGGTCACTGACCAGGGGGTGATCTTTAAGTCGCATTTGGATGGATCCCGGCACGAATTGACGCCGGAGCTTTGCGTGGAAATTCAGATAGCCTTAGGCTCCGATATTATGATGGCCCTTGACGAATGTCCTCCCCACCCCTGCTCTTCCGGACAAGCCCAGCAGGCCGTTCGTCGGACCACCCAGTGGGCCCGACGCTGCCTTTTGGCCTCTCAAGCCAGCGGGCAAGCCCTCTTTGGAATCGTTCAGGGAGCTCTTGATGTGGACCTCCGACGCCAGGCAGCCCGCGAATTGGGAGAGATGGGGTTCGATGGGTACGCCCTGGGTGGCTTGTCTCTTGGGGAAGATAAGGCGACGATGTTTGAATTGGTGGAAGCGGTGGTGGCTGAGGTGCCCGAAAACCGTCCACGGTACCTGATGGGTGTTGGATTGCCGGAGGATCTCTTTGAAGGGGTGGTGCGTGGTGTTGATCTGTTTGATTGTGTTATTCCCTCTCGGCATGGGCGGACTGGGTGGCTCTTCACGTCAACAGGGCGGGTCCTCATTAAAAATGCCCAATATGCCCGCGATGAGGGGCCTATCGATCCCCTGTGCGGTTGCCCAGTGTGTCATCGGTATTCGCGGGCCTATCTTCGGCACCTCTTTGTGTCGAATGAAATGCTGGGTTCGCGCCTGAATACTCTCCATAACCTTTGGTACTATGGCCATCTCATGGCGGACCTCCGCTCGGCGATTCGAGAGAATCGTTTCCTGGAGTTTCGGGCTCAATTCCATGAACAGAGAAAGGAATGTCCTCGTTACATCGAATACGCGGCAATGATGGGGGTGAGTGACGATCAGCCTGGTGGTTTGTTATCCAGGGGAAAGGGGAAGGGAGCATGATGGTCTTGGCGTCAGTGGCTTGGGCGCAAGATGGGGCAGGAAATGGGGAAGATGGTCCAGGGACTTTTCTCTCGCTCATTCCCTTCCTTCTTATTTTTGTCGTCTTTTATTTTCTTCTTATTCGGCCTCAGCAGAAGCTAAAAAAGCAGCAACAGCAGATGAAGGAGGCTCTTAAAAAAGGGGACAAAATCGTCACCTCAGCGGGTATCTGGGGCACAATCACCAACCTGGATAAGGAAACAGCCACCGTGCAAATTGCGGACAATACCAAAATTAAACTGCAGCGTGACAATATCGCCCGGCTACGGGCCACGGATGAATCATAGGTAAGAGAGAAAAGTTACATGAAGAAAGTTCGTGCCAGGCTCATTCTCCTTCTGACTGTCATTGTCGTTTCGTGTGTTTTATCCATCCCTTCCTGGCCAGGATTTTACGCTCAGCTTCCTGATGGACTAAAAACGATCTTGCCTGAACGTGGAGTTTCCCTTGGACTGGATCTTCAAGGGGGGATTCATATGGTCCTTGAGGTGGAGGAGGATCGGGCGGTGGAAATTGTGGTGGACCGGTCTGTGAGGGCTATTCAAGATCTCCTCACGGAGAAGGCCATTCCCGTGCAAGTCGTCGAACGAGATCAGTCTACCCAGGTGCGCATCGAGGTCTCCGACGAAGAAAATGTGGACCAGGTTGAGAAGCTCATGAATGAGACCTTCCCCTCTTTCATCCTGAGATCCCAGGAGGGGAAGACGCTTGTGTATGATTTTCGTGAGGCGGATGCAGCCCGGATTAAAAACTCGGCGATCAACCAGGCATTGGAAACCATTCGCAATCGAATCGACCAATTTGGTGTTGCCGAACCCTTGATTCAACGGCAGGGTCGCAAGCAAATTGTGATCCAGTTGCCAGGGATCAAAGACCCCCAACGGGCAAAAGACTTAATTAAAGGAACCGCTCTCCTTGAGTTTAAAATGCTGGATGAGTCCAGCAAGGTTGGGTTGGAACTCCCCCCTCAGGTCGAGAGGGGGAAATACGCTGAGCTACGGAAGGAATTTGAAGGGCGAATCCCCGAAGGGTCGGAGATTCTGTTTGAAAATGTTTCGGGAGAGCCAGGTTCACCATCCTATAGTGTTCCATACCTAGTCAGGAAAGGTGCCGTCCTTACCGGCGATGTGCTGCGGGACGCCCGGGTTTCCATTGGAGATTTCAATGAACCCTTTGTCTCGATCACTTTTGATAGTAAAGGAGCCCAGGAGTTCGACCGGATTACCAAAGCCAATATTGGGAAGCGTATGGCCATTGTTCTGGATGGCACTGTCTATTCGGCTCCAGTCATTCAGGACCGCATTAGGGGGGGGCGGGCCCAGATCACCGGGGCCTTTACGACCAACGAAGCGAACGACCTGGCTATCATCCTGAGGGCCGGTGCCCTCCCGGCACCGATGAAGACCCTTCAGGACCTGACCGTGGGGCCTTCACTGGGAAGAGATTCGATTGAAAAAGGACTTCGGTCTATGTTGATCGCTGGGGCGCTCGTGTTGCTCTTTATGGTGGTGTATTACCAATTGTCCGGGGTGCTTGCGAATGCAGCTCTGGCTCTCAATTTGCTATGCCTGATAGGGGCGCTGTCGGGACTGAATGCCACGCTCACCCTACCTGGGATCGCGGGCATTATTCTGACGATTGGGATGGGCGTGGACACGAACGTGTTGATTTTTGAACGAATTCGTGAGGAGCTACGCCAAGGTCGACCTGTGCGGTTAGCAGTGGACGCGGGGTATGACAAGGCTATCATAACCATTGTGGACTCCCATGTGACCACCCTGATTACGGGGTTAGCCTTATTTGTATTCGGGACCGGGCCCATTAAAGGGTTTGCAGTGACCCTCTGTTTGGGCATTGGGATTAATTTATTCACGGCGCTGATCGGGACCAAAGTGGTGTTTGATATTGTCAATCGGCGAAAGCTTCAATGGCTCAGTATTTGATGAGTGCCTCGGTGGTCAAGGTGGGTAGAATTTGCGTTATAGAGGATTGAGGGCGGGCGATGCTTGAAATTATTGGGAAGACCAACATTGATTTCATGGGAAAACGTCGCGTGGCGTTTGTCGTCTCGGGTTGTATGGTTGCTCTTGGGATGGTCGCCCTCATCCAAATTGGATGGGGATCGGCTAACTTGGGAATTGACTTCGCCGGAGGGACGGCCGTTCAGTTGAAATTTGATAAACCTATTCAGATCGAAAGGGCTCGTCGTGTCTTAGGGAGTCACGGACTTCAAGATGCGGAACTTCAGGAATTTACCCAGGATAATAAGCTCTTGATTAGGGTGAAGACGGGAACGACCATCGAGGAGGAGGTCTCGGATCATATCGTGCGGGTATTTGAACAGGAATTTTCCGACAACCATTTCGTCGTTGATTCGAGCACCTCCATTGGACCGACGATCGGGAAGAGGCTCCAACAGGATGCGCTTCTGGCCATTACGATTTCCCTTATTGGGATAATAATATATGTCGCCTCACGGTTTGAGTTCCGGTTTGGGGTGGCAGCGGCTGTGGCTACCTTTCATGACGTGCTGGCTGTCCTTGGGATTTATTATATCCTGGATAAGGAGATCACGCTTTTGGTGGTGACCGCCTTGCTCACCCTTGCGGGGTATTCCCTGACGGATACGGTCGTGGTGTTTGATCGAATTCGGGAGAATCTTCGTGCCCGCCGACGTGATCCTATTTCGACCATAATCAATAACGGCATCAATCAAGTGTTGAGTCGAACTCTCATCACGACTTTAACGATGGTGCTCGTGCTGGTTCCGTTGACGCTGTTTGGGGGAGAGGTGCTTCATGATTTTGCCCTCGCGCTCTTGCTTGGAGTTATCGTCGGCACGTATTCTTCTGTCTTTGTGGCAAGCCCTCTCTTACTGGTTTGGCCAGGCGGGGAAGGGCGCCTCCTCAGCCGAGGGCGCTGAAAACCCTCCTTTCATGTTACCCCTTCTTGACAATGGAAAGACGATGAATGAAAATATCGTGGAAAATTAACAGGTTATAATGAACAACGGATTATTGCCCTGTTACCTGAATGAAACAGTGGAAGTGGCCACACAGCCTCCAGCACAAGGTCATTCTCGGGATTGTGCTGGTTGGCCTCCTGCCCGTACTCCTCTCTCTTGTTCTTGCTTACCTTGAAGGGCGGCGAGCTCTCCGGGAAACCAGCGGGTCCAATTTTAAGGGGATCGCGGTTGAAGCTGCCCGGAAGATCGAAACCCAGATCACCCGTGGGATCAATGAAGCCCAACAGTTAGCCACCATCCCTTTTCTCCGTGGCGCAGTCACTGATGCCAATCGGAGCTATGAAGGGCGAGAGCCTGAAAAAATTAAGGCTTTCATCGAGGAATGGGAGCAGCGGTGGCGTGATCGAAAACATCCCAACGAGTTTCCGATTTTTATCAATCGCATCGTCACGAATTACCTTCTTGACTGGCATGCGGTGAGGGAGGCTGATTACCTGGCTATCCTCGTGACGGATAACCAAGGGGCCTTGGTACTGAGTTCCTTTCCGCAGGTCAAATTCTTCCATGGCAACCGCCAATGGTGGCGCGCGGCCTTTCATGAGGGGCAGGGTCAAATCTATGTCAGCGATCTCTCTTTTGATCCTACCTTTGGGACTCACGTCCTGACGGTTGCGGTTCCCATCTTCAATGAAGGTCGGGATCAGGCCGTGGGGGCCATCGGTATTCTGTTGCGAAGAGATTCGTTGTTCCGATCTATTTCGGAAGTCACAGCCGGGGTGACAGGCCATGCGATGCTGATGGACTCGGATGGGAATGCCCTGATTTGTCCTGTTCTCTCCCTGGAGCAACATACCATCAGGCCAGACCTCGTGAAGGCCTTTCAGACCTCTCAGGCTGGGTGGGTCCAAGCCGCTCAGGATACCCACGGAGCCAAGAACTCGATAGTTGGCTTTTCCCGATTACGATTTGAGGAGAATCTCGCCCCCGAAAGTTTCGGGGGCAGGCCCTGGGTAACCTTTGTCCGACAGGACCCTGAGGAAACCTATGCCCCGCTCAATGAGTTGCTGGTCAAGGTCGCGGCGTATGGGGTGATCGTCTTTGCTCTTCTGTGGCTGGCGGGAATCCTCGTGGCCCGCCGAATCATCAGTCCGATTCAATCCCTCCATGATGGAGTCCAACGGATCGGCAGTGGAAACCTGGACTACCATTTGGCTCTTCCCACCGGAGACGAGATCGAGGGATTGGCCAACGCATTTAACAAAATGGCAGGGAACCTCAAACGGTCGTTTGCTCAGCTCAAGGACCAAACACGGGAGATTCAGGAAACGAAACAGTACCTCGAGAGCCTTTTAGAGAATGCGAACGATGTGATTTTCACGTTAGACCTTGACCAGCAGTTCACCTATGTGAACAGCAAAGTGGAAATTTGGGGCTACCGCAAGGAGGATTTAATTGGCCGTCCCTATTTGACTCTCCTGTCCAAACGGCGTCGGGGGCGCCGACTCAAAGATATCCTGGATATTGGGGCCGCACAGGAATATGAGGTGGAATTCATGAGTCGGACCGGGGAAGCGCGGTCGGTCATGGTCAGTGTCTCTCCCCTGCAAAATGACCAAGGTGCTGCCATAGGAGTCCTCGGCATCGCTCGTGATATTACGGATCGAAAGAATATGGAACAACAGATCCGGAATGCGGAACGATTGGCGTCGGTGGGGAAACTGGCGGCGGGCGTGGCTCATGAAATTAACAATCCCCTGGGGGGAATCTTGAATTGCCTGTATAACATTCGGAAAGGCACCCTGAGCCCAGACAGGCAAGAAGAATACTTAATGTACATGGAAGATGGTTTGCGTCGTGCTCAAAAAATTGTCCGGCAGCTTCTTGATTTTTCCCAGCAACGTGACCCCGAGTTTTCCTTGAGTGACCTCAATGCCATTGTGGATCGGGTCCTGGTCCTGACCAACCATAGTATCGCCGAGAAAAATCTCACCCTTCGAAAACAGTTTAGCACGGATTTGCCGCCCTTATTCGTTGATCCTCACATGATCGAGCAGGTCTTGATGAACCTCATTCTCAATGCGATTCAGGCGACGCAAAAGGGTGGAATGATCAGCCTCCTCACCACAAGAGCTGGTGAGATGTGTGAGGTTGAAGTGGCCGATACCGGGATGGGGATTCCCCCGGAAGTTCAGCCTCATATCTTTGACCCATTTTTTACGACCAAGCGAACCGGGGAAGGGACCGGGTTGGGTCTCTCTGTGAGCCTCGGCATTGTTGAGCGTCACGGCGGGCAACTTTTGGTGGAGAGTGAAGAAGGGAAGGGGACGGTGTTTACCATGCGGCTTCCCATCACCTCCAAACGCATGGCCGTTGCGAGGGTTTCATGAAAACACGGTCCGTGTTGATTATTGATGATGAACCCCTCATGCGCCTGTCTATGCTGGATGCCTTGAAAGCGGTCGGGTATGAGGTTCGGGAAGCCTCAACCGGGACTGAAGGCATTAAGAAGACCAAGGATCAGCAGTTTGATCTGGTCATTACCGATCTTCGACTGCCCGGGAGTGATGGACTTCAGGTGGTCCAGGCGTGTAAGGAGGTCTCTCCCCGAACCGAAGTCATCGTCATTACGGCCCATGGGTCGGTCGATAGTGCCGTCCAGGCGATGAAATTGGGCGCTCATGACTATATCACGAAACCGTTTTCCATGGATGAACTGTTGTTGATTGTGGACCGTGCAACTACGGTGATTGCCTTACGGCAAGAGAATGAGGAGCTCCGTCAAGAGCTGGAGGGCAAATTTAGCTTTGAGGGAATCGTTGGAAAAAATGACCGCATGCGCGAGGTGTTGAAAAAAATCAAACTGGTTTCGGCGACCAATGCCACGGTGTTGATTATTGGAGAAAGCGGGACCGGGAAGGAAATTGTCGCCAACGCCATCCACCGGAATAGTCCGCGCCGCGATCACGCCTTAATCAAAGTCAGTTGTGCGGCTCTTCCGGAAACCCTCCTGGAAGCTGAGCTGTTTGGCCATGAAAAAGGTGCCTTTACGGGTGCCCTGAAGCAGCGACGGGGACGATTTGAGCTGGCGCATAAGGGAACCCTGTTCCTCGATGAGATTGGTGAAATTTCCCCTGTGGTCCAAATCAAGCTCCTCCGCGTCATCCAGGAACGACAGTTTGAGCGTGTTGGAGGAAATGAAACCATTGAGAGTGATATCCGGTTGGTCTGTGCAACCCAAAAGGACCTCAGACGGGAAGTAGAAGAAGGTCGTTTCCGGGAGGATCTCTTCTATCGGCTGAATGTCGTGCCCGTGATATTGCCGCCTTTACGAGAGCGGAAAGAGGATATTTTGATGCTGGCTGAACATTTGCTTGAAGCCTGTGCCAGGCGCATCAACCATCGGATAAAGGGATTTACACAACAAGCGCGGGAGGTCCTATTACGGTATTCCTATCCAGGGAATGTCCGCGAGTTGGAAAATACCATTGAGCGTGCAGTGACCCTGGCCCAAAACCGTGACGAGATTCAGGTTTGGGACCTTTGTGGCCACAGTGGCTGTCCTTTTGTAGGGGGAACCTGGCAGGAAGGGTGTGGTTTTTGCCAGGAAGGCCTTTCTGGACAGAAAGGCCGGGCCGTGCAGGGGGGAACCCTCGCTGAGGCTCGGGAACGATTTGAGCGGGAATATATCATTGATGTCTTGAACCGGGCTGGTTGGAGCAAAACCATGGCATCCAGATTGTTAGGAATGTCGCGGAAGGCACTGTGGGAGAAATGTAAACGGTTTCAGATATCGACTCCTCGTGATTCTGATGAGGAAATCGGATGACAAAAGCTGGCTAACCAATTGAAGGGTGAGAAGCGTGAGCAGGATAGGTCGGTTGAGGGTTTTATGGTGGCCCGGCTGTCCGTGAGAAGGGGTAGCTCTAGTCTTGCCTGCGCTGGGGTGACGGTTTGTCTCCTACCCTCCTCCTTGCCAGAGTTTGATGGTTCGGTCCCACGAGGCACTGGCTAGGAACTGGCCGTCGGGGGAAAAGGCCACCCCTCGGACGGGAGCCTCATGACTTTTGAGCGTTCGTATTTGTCGGCCGGTCTGAAGATCCCACATTTTTATGGTATGGTCGTCGCTTGCACTGACAAGTACTTTTCCATCCTGAGAGATTGCCAAGGATCGGATCCATTCTGAATGGCCTTTTAGCGTCCTGAATTCCTTCATCTCTGGCATTTCAAAATATTTAATGGTGGCGTCCCGGCTTGCGGTGATCAGCGTTTTCCCATCAGGGGTAAAGATCATTGCCCCAATCCAATATTCCATGGGTTTCTGGAATCCCGACGCTTGATCGTCAATAAAGTAGCCACGGACTTCCGTATCATCCTCGTCTGGTTCCTCCCGCCAATGTCCATCGTGGACCATTTTCTCTTCTCCACTGGGAAGCACCTCATACAGCTTTAGCTTTCCAATGTCACTGCCGCCAACCAGATGCACCCCGTCAGGGGAAAACACCGCACACACGGTCCAGTGATGGTCGTATTGGTCTTTCCCGAGAAGGGTAATCAACTCCGTCCCTGTGGCCACTTCCCAAATTTTAATATCCTTATTTTGGCCAGCCCGAGCTAACATCAGGCCATCAGGGGAAAAGGAAATGCTGCACACGGAGTGGTCATACCGTGTAAATAACAGCCGGGTGGTTTCACCGGTTTGAGGGTTCCACAGGCGGATGGTTCGATCCTCACTGGCGGTAGCCAGTGTTTGGCCGTCTGGGCTGAATGCCACCTGGCGAATGTCATGGGTGTGACCCCGTAATGATTTAAGCACCCGACCGGTTTCAATGTCCCAAAGCCGGACGTACCGGTCACTCCCTCCACTTGCCAAGGTTAGCCCATCCGGAGCAAAGGCAACGGTCCAGACTCCATGAGTATGCCCCCTAAAGGTTTTGACTTCATGGGCACCACCCTTCCAATATTGGAGGTAGTCAATCGGCGGCTTCTCTTGGAGAGAGGCCTCGGGGAGAAAACTGGCCGGGTCTAAATTTAGGGATGGTGGAGAAATCTGTTCCATTTGGGCCCTGTTCCTTTCAAAAATTTGTACACAAGAGTATTCTTGCTAAGCAATTTCCCAAACGACTATAATAACCTATACTTTTTTCCCAAGTGGTGATACTAGCGGGCGATTAAGCGTCGAGTCAAGTCGATCATCCGGTGAGAAAATGACTGGGGCGGGGTTATAACTCACCGAAAAAAGGCCACTCTTTTGGAATCCCCCCCTAAAGGAGCACGTGATGGAAATCAGATTTCAGCCGGCTCTGCTTCAAGAGGTCATTGACTCCTTTGCGGAAAAAACCGAGCGTGAGGGAGACCCGACCTATTACAACGAATTTCATGAGTTTGCGGATCCGATTTATGAGAAATTTTCCCTAGATGATCGTGAGCCAGAGTTTAAAAAATTGTATCAGCATTTGTTTGCGAAATGGGGGTTTACGGATATTCTCACGGACGCTTTTGTTGAGTTTCCTGATCTCAGGGAAAAGGTCGGGATTGTCCTTGTACGGGGAGTGCTGAAGGAAGACGGAGAGGGGGTCGATGTTCTCCGAAGGTGGGGAATAGTCGAGGAAAAACTGGCCAAGAAGTTTGAAGAAAAAGGGTTGAAAGGCGTTGGGATCAAATTGATCCCTCGTCGGTTTTATGATCCTGCCATTAACCGGTATCTCCGCCATGAATTGACACACATTTCGGATATGCTGAACCCGGCTTTTGGATATGATCCGGATACCAAGGTGGGGGTTAGTCCAGGTGAGGAGCACCTCATTATGAATCGCTATCGGGTCTTATGGAGCCTAATTGTTGATAGTCGCATCGCACGGGGCGGCAAGGACCCGATGTTTTCCCGTGAATACCGTCTGAGAGAGTTCCGTTCCTGGTACAGAAAGATTTCTCCCACCCAGGTGGAATCCGTCTTCGAAGGGTTGTGGCAAACCGATTATCTCACCCATGCTGAATTAGCAGAAATGGCCCAGGACACCATACGGGTCATGGAAAGGGCTGTGGAGGTTGAGGATGGTGAAGTTCCTCAAGTCCCCACCAAACCGATGTTAATGCCTGGGTTTCCCTGTCCTCTTTGCCGTTTCCCCACCTATGCCTGGGTCGAAGACCTTGACGAGAAAGTTGAGAAGTTCGTCCTTGATTATATTCGGGAAAATCATCCGGGGTGGGATGTGGAATATGGGGCTTGTGACCGTTGTGTGGAGGTTTATTTGCTTCGAGCTGCAGGGGTTGTCTGAATGAATCGCATCAATCTGGGGAAGTGGTCATTCCTAGTTGTTGGGTTTCCCTTTTGGGGGAAGATCTCTCTTAGGCCCTTTCGCCTATTTCCCTTTGTTGGTTATCTGACTAGAATTTAAGCTTTTTAATAGGGCCGACTTTGAGTCAAACTTCTCAAAATTCAGCTGGTGAGCCTAAATCCTCTTATGGGCGGCGGAGCTTTATTAAACAGTCAGTTGTTTCTCTGGGGGTGACTGTTAAGGAATATGTGAAGCACCGTGATGCTTCTCCTCCCAAGAAGGAGGAAACAGTGGCGGTCCGTTCGGACTGGTTGCGTCCGCCTGGAGCCGTCGAAGAATCTCTTTTTCTTGACCGGTGTACGAGCTGTGGGGATTGTGTAAGTGCTTGCCCCTATGGAAGTATCCGAAATCGAGAAGTGGATGAAACCCCAGTGATTTTTTCCAATGAAATCCCGTGTTATCTTTGCGGGGATTTTCCCTGTATTGCCGCTTGTGAAACTGAGGCCCTTTTGCCTGTAGGAGAGCTGGGGCAAGTCAAGATGGGACTTGCCGTTGTATCCTTTAAGGTTTGTACTGCAGAGCAGGGCTGCAATGCCTGTGTTTCCCAATGCCCAACGCAAGCGTTGACCATGGATTTTTCTTCGTTTCGGATAAGGGTCAATACGGAGCTCTGTGTAGGGTGTGGAATCTGTGAGCAAACCTGTAAAACGGTTAATGATCGTATTGCTATTAAGGTGGTTCCTACCCGCCTTTTGGAGGTTTCTCCCTAAAAGTATAAAGTATGTGTAAGGCATCAAGAGCAGGGGATTGGGGTGAGGGGAAGGGGGCCCAAAGGGAGAGGGGGTAATCCCTTGGGCTCGTCGGATGAGATTTAGACCTTGACTTGGTGGTCCAATTAGCCTACGATCCGCCTCCCATTTGGTGATAAAGACAAAGGCGAAGGGGGCCTTAGGTGAGTCGGAAAGATAAAGGGCTCCCGGAAAAAAGGAAGTTCTTATGGTTCCGAATGTAAAAGAGGGTCGAAAGGCAACCCCAGAAAAAACCACCAGCCAAGGTGCCGTCCCACTGAAAGATTCTCCCGCTGTTGAACGCGCACTGTCCCGAAGCAAGCTCTACCTTCTTTTGTCCTGGATTTATTTGTATCCCGAAGATGATGAGTTTCTTGATTATTTACAAAGCGGAGAATTTGTCGAGGATGGAAAAGCGGCCCTGGTGAGTCTTGAAGGAGCCCTGGAAGGACATGGCGGGGAAGAGGGTCGAGAAAATTTACAGTCGACATTCAAGCATTTTGATGCTATTGAAGATTGGGTATCTTCTGAAGGGGTGAATTGGAATATTCAAGATCTTCGGGACGACCATAGACGGGTATTCAGTAATGTCATTGCCCTTGATTGTCCACCCTATGAAACGCTCTTTGGAAACGATCATGTGTTCGGGCAATCTTATACCATGGGAGATATCGCAGGGTTTTACAATGCCTTTGGTCTTCAGCTTGCCCAAGATATCCATGAACGCCTGGATCATTTAAGCGTTGAGCTTGAGTTTCTTCATTTCCTTGCCTACAAAGAATCCTATGCGCGGTGCCATGATGGACCCGAAAAACTCCAAACGGTGGTGGATGCAGAAAAGAAATTTGTAAAGGAGCATATCGGTCGTTGGGTTCCCCTGTTTTCGGGGATGCTGAAGAAAAAAGCTGATTATGGGTTTTACAAAATCATGGCTGAATTAACGGCTGATTGGGTTGCATTTGACGTGGCATTTTTGGGTGTCACTCCTCAGCCCTATTCTGAAACGGATTACCGTCCGGCAAACCTTATTGCCCCCGAAGGCAATCAATTTGAATGTGGGGCACAAGATAAAGGGAACGAATTGAGTTTGCTGATGAATGAGGTCGGTGCTCAAGCGTATCTTGATACGGGAAAACAAGATGAAAGTCCTTCCGAACCTGCTTGATCGGTTATAATTCAGTTGATTTTTAAATGTGGCTTAGAAAAATAGTAGATTAGGAGGAGGCTTGAAGGGAGAGGTTGTTGGTTCGCAGTCATTTGAATTAATCTTTTATCAAAGGAGGATGCGTCAATATGAGAGTAGTGCAGACGCGTAACAAAAGCCTAGTGTTCGGCATTCTTCTCTCTGTCCTTGTGGTCGGCGTAATGCTGACGTTAGGGCAGGTACCTCTTGCAGTCAGCCAACCGGTTACCATTCCGGTCGGCACGATGAAGGGGGCTATTCCCATGGACGGTGCCAATCCACTTTGGGAATCGATCCCCGGTGTTCTCATCCCCTTGAGTGGCCAAACCATCACAACCCCCATGCATCCTAATATTTCGGTAAAAACCGTGATGGTAAGGATGGCGACCAATGGGAAAGAAATCGCAATATGGGCCAATTGGGGAGATCAAACCTTGAATAACACCGTCATTGGCCCGCAGGACTTCCGGGACCAGATGGCGGTTCAGTTCCCTGTTCAGACTTCAGGCGCGCCCCCGTTCCAGTGTATGGGCCAGTCGGGCGGTACAGTGAACATTTGGCGCTGGAATGCGGAGTGGCAGAAGGACCTGGGGGCAGGGGTGGCTGGTATGTGGGACGTGGATCAACAGTATCCATCCATCGCCTGGGACTTCTATTATGAAGAGCCGTCCGCGGGGGTGACGTACATGGACCGGATTGGGCGGAGCCTGGGGCCGTTCAACCCTGGAATTTGGTCCGGGAACATTCTGTCGGACCCGGATATGCGGAATAGTTCGGTGGAGGACCTGAGTGCGACTGGGTTTAGCACGCTGACCACGCAGGCCTCGCAGGATGTCTTTGGTCTGGGGCTGTGGGAGCCGTATGGAGCGCTGAAGGGCGGTTGCTGCAGTGGACCCACCTGGCTAGTGGTGATGAAGCGGGCGCTGAAGACAAATGACCCGAATGATGTGCAGTTCAGCGGCGGGGCCTCTATTCCGATTGCATTTGCGGTCTGGGATGGCCAGAACGTGGAGCGGAACGGACAGAAGGGAATCTCGACCTGGTTCACGGCCAAGATGCCCTGATCTTGACTTCTCGGCTTTGAGAATAAGCGGATTTTGTAGGTAAGTTCACCAGTAAACAGGAACCCCGGGAAATCCCCACGATATGCAACAGTGGGGGTTGACCGGGGTTTTTTTTATGGTTATTTTTCTTCAATTTTTTCAGCCTTGGGGAAGTCCTGGTCCGGCAATAAGTCGTTAAATACTGGATGTCGATATGAGATTGATGAAAAGCATTCATCAGGACCCAGTAGGAAAGGAGGCCCAATGAATGCTTCTTTATGAGATGGAATGGGCCTGTAGGCGAAACAGTGGCTGGTGGGAGGGGAAGGCTTGTGAAAATGCCTAGGTGTTTAGCCGTGTACAACACGTGGTGAGGTTGCATTCGTAACCAGAGGCCGTGTATAAAGATAAGAGGAATTTTTGGTCATTTTTTAGTGAATTAGGATTTCTAAATTATTTAAAGTAAAAGGCAAATTATTTTTCCGACCTTGATCTTTACGATCTTCATAGTTCCTTGAACCTTAAATTCCATGGGGGTGGATTGTGAAAATTTCACTCTTGTTCCCGCCTAGCTGGCATCCTTCCCAGCCGTATTTGAGTTTACCCTGCCTTACAGCCTTTCTTGATCAGGCGGGGGTGAAACAGATAAGTCAGCGAGATCTCAACATTGAGTTACTGGATACTATTCTTACGCATTCTTATGCCTTGGAAGTCTATGAAATGCTTGTGGATAAGCTCAAACGACTTGAGTGTTCAAGGACCGGGGAGACGGGCCCCGGAAGTAATGAGCACTATGCCCGTCTTGTAGAAGCGTTGGACAGGTTTCCCCATCTCATTGATGAAATCGAGCCAGCGAAAGCCTCACTGCGGGGGGAGCAGTTTTATGGTATGGAGAGATATCGGGAATGTCTATTCCTAATCGATCGCTGGCTGGAGGTGGTTTCAGCCGTGTACTTTCCTACCAGGCTCACGGTGGTGGACAACCAGTTAAGTTATTCCATTTATTCATCGCGTGACATCCTCAAAGCCATTAAAGATGAGCAACAAAATCCTTATATTCACTTGTACTGTAATCACTTCCTGCAGTCTATCCTGCAGGACGGGCCGGACTTAATTGGTGTCTCGATTACCGCCACTTCACAAATTATTCCAGGGCTTACTCTGTGTCGGCTTATTAAGGAAGCCGATCCTCATATCCACATAACCATTGGAGGGAGTATCTTTACCCGGCTGGTTGATAACTTGCGTCGGTGTGAAAGGCTCTTCCAAGTAGCTGATGACTTTATCGTATTTGAAGGGGAGACCGCCCTCTTAGAGCTCGTGAACCAATTAGAGGGGAATAAGAATTTTGCCAAGGTCCCTAATCTGATCTATCGCCAGAATGGGAAAGTCATGGTCAATCAGCCATTTTATTCGGAGAATTTGGCTCAGCACCCCGCTCCCAATTACGATGGATTCCCATTTGACAAATACCTGGCTCCCCA
The DNA here is from genome assembly GCA_022572725.1 of Nitrospinota bacterium. Lineage (GTDB taxonomy): Bacteria > Nitrospirota > Nitrospiria > Nitrospirales > UBA8639 > JACZVJ01. Next base: position 37,262 of record JACZVJ010000005.1, read on the forward strand.
AACCGTTCTGCCCGTTCAATTTTCACGGGGATGCTATTACAAGGACTGCGCTTTTTGTGCCCTTACCCTTGACCATCAAAATTTTCGACAAAAAGATCCCATGAAGGTGGTTGACGAACTGCAATCTCTTTCTGCGAAATATCAGACTCCCTTTTTCTTTTTTACCGATGAGTGTTTGGCCTTATCCCCCACCCGTCGGCTTTGTAAGGAAATCCTGTCACGAAAGTTTGACATCCAATGGACGGCCGAGCTCAGATTTGAGAAGAACCTCTCGCGTGAGTTATTGACGCTCATGAGGGACGCGGGATGCCACAAAATCGTGTTTGGCCTTGAGACCTACAATAAGCGGATGATGGATTTCATGAAGAAAGGAATCACCCAGGAAAGCATACAGCGTATTTGTTCGGATTCTGTGGATCTGGGTATTGCTGTCCATTGTTACATTATTGTCGGATTCCCGACTGAAACCGAGGAAGAGGCTTTGGAAACCCTGAATTTTATTGTGAACAATACCAAGCTCAATTCCTCTTATGGGTTCTCTTGCCAGCCATGCCTCTTTGACTTGGAAAAGGAAGCCCCGATCATGAGCGATCCGAGCGGGTATGGGGTACAGCGGATTATGCGTCCGGCTTCGGAGGACCTCAGCCTAGGCTTCTTCTACGAGGTTCGGGAAGGCCTGACCCCGGAACAAGCCGAGAAACTCTATCAATTCGTGTATGAAAGGATCAGCGAGGTCGTCTGTGAATTGCCCTTCAATTATTCCATGGCCGATGGCCTCTTGTATATTGCTCGGCATAAAAAGCAACACGCACCGGAATTTACAACTGTCTAGAGGGGGAAGGCGGGGTGGGTCACAGCCCAAAATCAAATTTATTTAAAAGGATATGGCAGGGCAGGTGCGAGAGAATATGAATTCTGGGAACACACCTCTTGTAGAGAAAAGCCGCCACAAGTTAGAGGGACCCGGGCTGCTGTTCGAATATGCCCTGAAGTTCCTGCTCCTCGCGGGATTTTTGGAGCTGATCTTGTACCGTCTTGTTTCCCGGTTAGGGATGCATCTCTCTAAATTGGCTGAAAAGTCCGAGGCTGTTCGGGTCACTTTTAAAACCTTGTCCTCGCTGGGGTTCGTGCTGTTAAACCTCACCTCGCTCCTCCTGTTTTTGGTGATCTTTATTCTTTTAGTCCAAAAACTGAGACAGACAATCTGGACCGGAACGTTCGATAAATTGTTAGTGCCAGCGTTGTCTTTGTTGGTTGCTCTCACGCTGGTGTACTTGGTGTTTCCCCCGGCGATGATAGGGTCGGTCATCTATAATGTCGTGACCTTTGCCGTCCTGCTGATTCTTGCAGCGGAATATATGGTCACGAACCGATTATGGACCCAACGAATCGCCATTGGCTGCTTTCTTCTGGGAATAAGTGGGTGGATCTATTACCAAACCTTGTCGACGAGTTACGGGCTCCTTGGTTTGACAAGTGCTCCTCCACTCGTCCATGAAGTTGTCAGGTCTGGTGAAGCCTTACTGGTGCTGGCGAGTATTTTGGTGTTTTGGGCGTACGGAACCACTTCGTTGTTTACCAAGAACAAAGATCAGCGGCGGTGGGCCATCATTCTGTTGGGAAGTGGAGGCGTGGCGTTTTTCTGTCTGTTGTTTATAGATTATTTCCTTTCCCTTTACAGTGTGGCTGCTGCGGAGGAGTTGAGGCAAGCTGGTCAGGGCATCGGTTGGATATTCCAAATGGGTATGGGATATACCTTCTACTTGCCGTTTGCCTTTTATCTGGCTGGTCTCATTTGCTGGTCTTACACCGTCATCAAACTGGTCCTGATTGGAAGATTAGCGGGGTATGGCCTGGGGTTGATGTTTATGGCCGGTTACGCCCTTCAACTCTCGCATCTAACCCTGATGGTGGTGGTAGGGTTAATTCTCCTCACCATAGATAAACGTGGAACTTTGGGAAAACTGCGGGCAAGGGCAGGAGAGAGGGTGGCATTCTCCCCCTTGGCCCCGGTACTAGGGGAGGTCCGCTAAAACCGGTGAAACAAGGTAATAATGGAAAGGTAATGGGAAGGTAAATGGAAGAGCAAAAGGTCATGAGTGAAACCGGGGGAGGAGCCCCTGAGGTGGAAACTGAGGAGCGCCAATTAAGCCCTGATGAGGAAATTGCCGGGCTGGAGAAGTTACTCAGCGAAGAACCTGATGACTTCCAAGCTCGGTGCCGCTTGGGTGAACTGTATTTTGGCAAAGGACGGTTGGATGATGCTCTGACCGAAGTCAAAAAGGCTGTTGAAATGGCCGAGGGCCTCCGGACAGAAATGGATCGTTCTCTGGCTATGTATTATTCCAATCTGGGTACGATTTATGGGACAAAGGGAATGATGGACGATGCGCGTCCGCAATTCGAGAGGGCTCTTGACCTAAATCGATACGATATTCTTTCGCTCTTTAATCTTGGACGGCTGCACCGTGACAAAAAAGAATACATGCAAGCCAAGGATTACTTTGAACGGCTGATTGAGTTGACCCCAGAAGATCCTATTGCCTGGTATAATATTGCCGCTGTGTACGAGGAGCTGGATAACCCTCAAATTTCCGACTACAACACCTTAGATATGGCCACGCAGGCCTATATGAAGGTATTGGAATTTGATCCCACCCACATGGAGTCCAGTTTTAAACTGATGGATATTGCTTTTATTCTCAAGAAACCGGATATGGCAGTGAAAGTCATGGAGGAGGCCGTCGAGCACAACCCTGATGAGCCGCTTGCCTATTACAATCTCATCAACACCTACGAAAAATGTAAAATGTTTGAACAGGCGGAGGCGACACGGCAACGATTGAAGCAGCGGTTCGCTAAGCGCACGCGGGAAGGTAGCAAGGCCTAATCCTCTTTTGCGGAAAAAGGAGGTCCTATGTTTGGCAGTCTTGGATTTACGGAGCTCATACTCATTCTTGTCATTGTGATGATTATTTTCGGGGCAGGGAAGCTTCCCCAGTTGGGCGAAGGAATTGGGAAAGCCATTAAAGGGTTCAAAAAATCCGTTCAGGAGGCGAATGCGATTGAGGCAGAAGCCCAGACAGTGGCCCAGCAACCTCAAACAGCTCCGGCTGCATCTTTGGCGGAGGGTGGGCAGGTCCCTAGCCCTGGCCAGGCCACCACCCCACAAGCTGTGGCTCCGGCACCTGATCAGGTGGCGCAATCGACAGTGCAAACGACACAGCCTGAACCGGTTCCTTCGTCAAAGGGGTGAATCGGGGTCCGTTCTTTTTAGGCCAGGATGTCAATAATTTGATAATGAGGCAAGCGTTCAGCCTCAGGGAATGAGAGGTGACATATGGAAACCGGTGTAGACTTTGTTATTGGCAAAATTGAAACCTTTGCAGGGAATGGGAAATCCAGGAGTACTGGAGATGGCAAGCGGGCCGTGAAAGCTGGAATTCCCCTGCCCAATCAGATTTGCCTTGATAAGGAAGAGGCTTGGCTTTATGTGGCCGAAAATGGGTCTGATCGTATTCGGCGGGTCGATCTCCAGGCGGGGACCCTTCATAACTATGCTGGAATTGGGGAAACCTGTTATAGCGGGGATTATGGTCCTTGTGGGGAAGCCGGGTTGTATTTACCCTTGGATGTGACCGTAGACTCCAAGAATGACCTGTTTATCTGTGATTCGGGAAGTAACCGAATCAGGAAAATCGATCATGAAACCGGCATTATTACAACGGTAGTCGGGACCGGTCAGTGGGGGTACCATGGTGATGGACCGGCACTGGAAACAAACCTGACTTATCCGGGGGCTATTGCCATTGATTCCAATGATATCATGTACATTGCCGATACTCAGGCCCACCGCATTCGAAGGTATGACCCAGAGACGGGAATGCTGACCACCATTGCCGGTATGTGGACGAAGGAGGATGACAATTGGGTGAGTCCCTTGACCGCCCAAAATCTCATTGTTCTCTCCGGCGATGCTATTGGCATAGACTTCAGTGATGACCAGGGGTGGCTTCGCCCCCAATGCTCAGATGGTTTGGATCTTTCTCCATATTTGGACGATGGGCGCCCTGCGCTGGAAGCCAAACTCTTGGATATTGTAGACATTACGGTAGACAGCAAGGGAGATTTATATTTAACGGACAAAGGCAGTAACCGCATTCGAAAAATCGATATGCGAACTGGTATTATTTCCACTGTGGCTGGAGCTTGTCGCTACGGATACGATGGCGATAACAAACTAGCCGTCATGGCCATGTTAAATGTTCCCGAAGGGGTGGTCGTTGATCAAGAAGGGAATGTGTATATCGCCGATTCTATGAACAACCGTGTGCGAAGGGTGGATGCCAAGACAGGAAATATTACGACCATTGCGGGGAATGGAGACAGCGGCTACGATGATAAAAATATGGGTGGCTGTGGTGCCGCGAGATATGTTGCAAAAGAAGAAACGGGGATGGTGAAGCACGGCGATGGCAGTTTGGCTGTGGAAGCGGTGGTGAATGGACCGTCGGGCCTCGCCCTTGATTCTCAAGGCTATTTGTACATCTGTGAGCGGAATGAGAATAAAATTCGACGGGTCAAACTTTGGTAGTACCTCGACTGATGTGATACGTGAGCAGGATCTTGCCTTGTAAATAGAACCCCCCGGGGGTGGTGATTACACCAGCCTTCATTTACTCGTCATTTCAAAGTCTGAGAGAAAAAACCTTGAGGCGAATGGTACGAAGGCCAGGCACACCGCTTGTCTTCGTCCTCGGTATTGTGGGGTGTGCCTTGGTGCTCGGCTGGTTTGGCATTCCAGTGGTGAGCTCGCAGGGCATTGTCCTCCGCTCGCATTGGGTGGCGGGGAAAATTTCGTCTAATCCATCTGACTCGGCATGGGAAGCCATTCCGCCGATTCCAATTCCTCTTAGTGGTCAAATCATCACCAGGCCGGTTTGGCCTGCACCCAGTGCAAAGGTCATATCCGTTCGGTCACTTCACAACGGAGAGGATATCGCTTTTTTGCTTGAATGGCGGGATGTGACCAGGAATGAGCGATTGACCCCAGGGGTCTTTCGAGATGGAGTGGCTGTGGCCCTTCCGCTAGGAGATGCCCCAGCCTTCTTTTGTATGGGACAACTCGATCACTACGTGAATATTTGGCATTGGAAGGCTGATTGGCAAAGCGACGTAGACCGCCGGGCGGCAAGGGCGAAGGAGAAAAAACGCAAACGCGGGGGCATTCGTCGGTTCGAGGTAATTCCTCGCCGTCCTTCCTCAGTGGAAGACTTGATTGGTGGGGGGTTCAGCACTCTTACCAGCAAACGGCATCAGGGGAGAATCCAGGGGCAGGCCGAATGGAAACAGGGGTATTGGCGGGTCGTGATGAAGAGGCCGCTTACCCACGATGGCGATGCTCAGGAAAATGAAGCGATTCTGGTGCCTGGTCGCATGCAGGCCGTCGCCTTTGCGGTGTGGAATGGGGAGAATATGGAGCGCAACGGGCAGAAGGCAGTGGCGTCTTGGCTACAACTGATGATGGATCCCGTGCAAGATTCACCAAAACCCGCACGGGACGAGGGGCAATAGGGGGACCCGAGTTCATGGTTTCTTGGTTCGTTACCCAAAAAATTGGAAGGTCGAGCAAAAGGAGGCAGTGGGCATTCATTCCAGGGTTCGCCCATATTCTGATGGTGCTGCTTTTGTGGTGTTGGATATTGGGTGGGGTCGCTTTCCCTCAATCAAAAAACGGTGGAATGACTCAGGAAAAGGCTCTAGAGCTTGCAGAGGAGTTTGGCCTGGACGTGGGCGAAGTGGATGAAGAAATCCGGGAGATTTTGGGGCTGACCCGAGCAGAAGGCGTGGTGGTGTATGCGGTGATTGGAGCAACGCCTGCAGATCGAGCGGGGATAAGAGTGAAGGCTATTCTTACAGAAGTTGATGGGAAAGAAATCAGAAACCTCCTGGATTTGGGGCGAGCCCTACAAGCTGCCATGCCAACTGAGAATTTTACGGTGGCGACCTTTGAACCGGCGAGTCCAGACGACCAAGGTGTTGGGGGAGGGTTGAACTTTCACTTTGTCCGAATCGACAAGGATTGAAGTGCGGTGATGACCAACCCTGGGAAGCAGAAGGGCGTATCCCTCATCAGAGCCGTATCCATCGGGTTTCTTGCCCTCCTGATTTTGAGTATCACTGCTGTGAGTCTAAGGCCGGTCGTTGCACAACAAACAAAGGACCCCTCGTCCGATGAGGCCTGGATTGAGGAAATTGAAGAGATATTCATCCCCTCCGAGCATTGCAAGCAATGCCATGATCGGCATTATGAAGAGTGGAAAGGTATGCGGGAGCAAACCCCCGACCTCAAAACCTTTGGCCGGGTGGATGGGGCGTTGCTGCACGGGATGGCGTTAACCTCTCCGGTCTTTCGGACTATCTTGGGCCTTTGGCTGCAAACCAATCCTACTCAAGAAGAACGGACCCGCTGTTTGTCCTGCCATGCGCCCTCCGTCACGGTGTTTCCACAGCACACTGATCGGATCATTGAGCAGGTCATGGCTGGGCCCAAAAAGGTGAAGGTGGAAGGCATTGGGTGTGCCGCCTGCCACCTGATTGATGGAATCCAAGAGAATCCGGCTTCGTACCCCACCTTTAGAATCAACCCAGGGAAAACACTCTATGGTCCTTATTCAGAGCCGGATGAGAATCTCGTCCACCCTTCGGCTCAAGCCGATGTGTACCGGGGGGCTCATTATTGTACCTCCTGTCACTTCAGTAAGGTCAAGGATGTCACCAGGCCTGATTTGCCTGGGGAGATTTTAAAGGGGACCATCTGTCAAGATTGCCACATGGAACAGTCCACCGGCAGTTCAACCTCACAGCGGGGGGCACTGACGCGTCCTATTGGGCGGCACTGGTTCCAAGGGATTGTCATACCCGGAATTATGTTGAGTAATCGCAATCTCCAGGCGGAATGGTTCCCCCGGCTGGACATTGAGGCCAAGAAAAAACCGGGCATGGTGGAAGGAAAAGTTTTGATCAGAAACGGAAGCCTTCCGCACATGTTCCCAGGGGGTGACCCGGTGCTGAAACAATTTTTCATCACGGTCATGGTCAAGGATGCCAAGGGTGAAGTGCTTGGTACCGACGAAAAACGGTTTGGCCTGCTGTTTGACCAAATTCTCCGTGGTCCCATTCCCCGTCCGCTCGTCAATGGAGGGGTCACGCGGCGGGTGCCATTTACCATCCAACTGCCGGAAAACACTGAGCCGGTGTCGGTGGAGGCCATGTTGAGCTACGCGTTGATTCCTGAACCGGGCCAGGAAATCAAGGACCGGTTTCTGGCGACGTTGACAAAAAAGAGGGATAAGAAGAAAGCCCAAAAAATCATAGAGGATTATGCTTCACCTCGTCTGCTGACATTCCGGATCCAGGCTTTATAACCCATTCATTCATTTCCTGTCCCAGGAAAGCATTCCATCCCCAGAGGTCGGCATGAGTCAGAAAATCATCCCCATAGTATGTTCGATAACCGGGTTGGCCGTCATTGGTAGTCTCTTGTTCGTCATGGCCGGGGCACCTCCCCAAGAATTACTCGCCGCAAAGGGTGGGGGAAAGGCTGTGAAGCCCTTGGAAAAAGCTTTTCCCCATTCTCAAAAATGCAAGCGCTGTCATTTGCGAGTCTTTGAAGAATGGGAGGCGTCCGCCCAATCACGATCGATTGAAACAGCCGCGTTTCGTGTCTCATTGGAACGCTTTATGGCGTCGCCCAAGGGGAAAGATGGGGCCATGTGCTTTCGGTGCCATGCCCCCCATATTTTAGAATACCCGGACCACGTGTCCATGTTTATCAAAGAAGTCCAATCAAGAGATCCCCAAATTGACGGAGTGGGGTGCAGCCAATGTCATTTAATTGAGAAAATCGATTCCGAAAAACGTCCTCCACATCCAACCTTTACCTTGGGAAAAACGGTGTACGGCGGCTATAAAAAACCGGTGGATAATCTCGCTCATCAATCGGTGGCCCTCAAACTATACCGAAGCTCCCAATACTGTGTGACATGCCATGATGTTCTCCCCGGTGTGTGGAAAAAAGGCCAAATTCCCGACTTGTTGGGGGCGTGGCAAAAAACCAAGGCTGAAAAAAGGGGGAAGACCTGCCAGTCCTGCCACATGCCAGAGCAGTTTGGAGAGTCTGCGAATGGGGAGAGAAATCGAAAAGTGGCCAACCACAGTTTTCCCGGGCGCTTTGGAAAAGTTCGTGCTGACGCCGTCACGTTGACCGTCAAGACGCAAGTGAAAGGGGAGACATCACAAGTTGAGGTCACGGTTCAAAGCCTGGTGCCGCATAATCTCCCGCTCCCACACCCTGGGTGGTCGAGAGTGGTGCTGGATTTAACGATCCTGGGAAAGAATTTAAAAAAATCCTATGGCGAGCAACGCCACTATGAACGGGTGTTTGGGGATCAGAAGGGAAAAGAAACCATTTATGACTTTGAAGCGGTGAAAGTCCTCAAAGACACGGTGCTCAAGCCCGAGGAAAAAAGGGTGGAGATTTTCACCTTCCCCACCCCCAAGGATGCACCCTCCATGGATGTGATCGTGAGCATGCACTATGCGGAAATCCACGGGCCAAAAGATTTCATCAAGGCCGTGGAAGAACAAGCCACCCTTGGCCGGAAGGACCGGGCATTTCGGCCGGTGCAGATCATCAAGTACAAAGAAAACATTCCCCTAAAAAAATAAGCCCCCGAACCTTCCCTATGGCTTGACTGCTACTTGTTAACTGGGAACATAGGTAACACGCTAATTTAGCGAGAACTCTCCGCCCGGAAGAACGTGCGGTATCTAAACCCTCTCCCCCCAAATGGGGGAGATAGCAAGGGTGAGGGGGGAATCATTTTACTACTCAGATGTTCCCTCCAATATGTATACCCCCGGACCTATGCCGTCACCGCCCCCTGTGAAGCCGAGGAGACCGTTCTCGCATACTTTGCCATCACTCCAGTTTTGTATCGAGGAGCCGGGGCCGTCCAGCCCCTGAGGCGGGTATTCAGCTCCTCGGCTGACAGCTCCACCTCCAACCGACGGGCCTCCACGTCAAAATTGATAATGTCCCCATTTTGAACGGCGGCAATGGGCCCGCCCTTGGCCGCCTCAGGGGCCACATGACCGGCCATGAGGCCGTGGGTAGCTCCGGAAAACCGGCCATCGGTAAGAAGGGCGACCGATTCACCCAGCCCGGCCCCCACAATCGCTCCGGTCACCCCTAACATCTCCCGCATTCCCGGCCCGCCTTGTGGACCTTCATACCGAATCACGATGACGTCGCCCTCTCCGATATTCCCTTGCTGGACAGCCTGAAACGCCGCCTCCTCACAATCAAATACTTTGGCCGGACCCCGGTGGGTGAATTTCTTGTGTCCGGCGACTTTCACCACGCAACCCTCGGGAGCCAAATTGCCTTTCAGGACCACCAACCCCCCTGTTGGGGTGATGGGCTGGGAGACCGGAGACAACACTTGTTGCCCTGCCGTTTCGGTGGCGCTTGCGGCTTCATCCTGAAGCGTCCGGCCGGTCACCGTCAGACAATGGCCCTTAAGAAGCCCGCCCTCGAGGAGCCATTTGGCCACCAGGCGGGTCCCGCCCGCTTGGTACAGATCCACGGCCATGAATTGGCCACTAGGCTTGAGGTTGGCAAGAAGGGGAACCCGCCGGTTAATGGCGTCAAAATCATCAAGACTCAACGGCACCCCGGCTTCATGCGCGACGGCCAAAAGGTGCAGCACCGCATTTGTGGAGCCGCCCGTCGTGGCCACGGCAGCAATGGCGTTCTCCAACGCCTCCCGCGTGATGATGTGTTGAGGCCGAAGATCTTTCTTGAGCAACTCCATCACGAGGTGCCCGCATTGGGTGGACACTGAATTTTTTTTGGGGTCCAAGGCCGGAACGCCATTAAAGCCCATAGGGGAAATGCCTAAGAATTCAAAGGCAATGGCCATGGTATTGGCCGTAAACTGCCCGCCGCACGCGCCAGCCCCTGGGCAGGCATGGCGTTCCAGGTCATGCAACTCCTCGGTGGTCATCTTTCCACGGCCATGAGCCCCGACCGCCTCAAACACATCTTGAATGCTGACATCATGGCCCTGGAACTGACCCGGCATAATGGAGCCTCCGTAAAGCATCAACGAGGGAAGGTTGAGCCGGGCAAGGGCCATCACCGTGCCGGGAATCGTTTTATCGCATCCGGACAAGGCCACCACGGCGTCGAATAGATGTCCTCGAACCACGAGCTCAATCGAATCCGCCACCACCTCCCGGCTGATCAACGAAGCCTTCATTCCCTCGGTGCCCATGCTAATGCCGTCGGAGATGACAATCGTGTTGAACTCAATCGGAGTCCCACCCGCCTCGCGAATTCCCGCCTTGACCTTTTCCGCCAATTGCCGAAGATGGAAGTTGCAGGGGGTCACCTCCGACCAGGTATTGGCCACAGCAACCAGCGGGCGTGAAAGATCCTCATCCGTCAGCCCGACAGCCCGCAGCATGGCCCGGGCCGGTGCCCGACCAGGCCCTTCCGTCAACTCACGGCTCTTGTGCTTTAAGTCCGATGGCATTACGATTCCTCCCCACATAGGTTTACTTCTTTTTTCGGTGTGTCAGTTGCATGATATTTTGGAGCAGAGCTTTCTTGGAGGAAAGGGAATGTTGCACAAAGGAAGGGAATGGGTCAATGAGGAGGGGGCAATAAGCGACGGCTCCGGGTTTCCAAGCCGGCTTGTTAGATTCAAACCACCATGTGGAAGAAAAAAGGAATGATGAACGATCCGGACCCAGAGATCCTACGTAGTGCCTTTTTTGAAGTGATTGAAAATCAGATCCAGAACAGAACTCCTCCAAAAACCAAGGACACCTACGATCGATTAAGGGTGGAGGGATACTTTGAAGAGGAGGCCATGAAGCTCATCGGGTACCCGTTCTCCGCAGTAGCCTGCTACGGAGGATGGATAAAGTCGTGGGGCTCCACCACCGAGCCACCGGTCCGTAAGGCTCTGGACAAGAAAAAGGGCAAGGTATATTCTCCTTTGCAGAATCTGTTTGAAGACGTGAGACTACCAAGGGCCTCGGTTCGATAGCCGTTTGACGGCCGTGCCTTGCTGAGAGTGGGGAGTTTGCCTTTACGCGAAAACCTTTACCCAAAATAGGGGGAAACGACCATGGCCAGTTTGCTCGATCAGCTCAAGCAGTGGACTGTCACCGTCGCCGACACCGGCGACATCAACTCGATCAAAAAGTATTTGCCTCGCGACGCCACCACCAATCCCTCTCTGATCACAGCCGCGGCCCAGATGCCGGAATACGCCGAAGTGGTCGACGGGGGATTGAAGTGGGCGGAAAAACATGCGGGTTCCGGTGCGTCTGAAGAGCAAGTGGTGAAAATTGCCCTGGACCATTTGGCTGTGGAGTTCGGCCTCCGCATTCTAGCGGTGGTACCCAGGCGCGTGTCCACGGAGGTCGATGCCCGGCTGTCCTTTGACACGAAGGCCACCATTGAGAAGGGACGATATCTCATCTCGCAGTATGAGGAGGGGGGCCAGTCAAGGGAGCGGATCCTCATCAAGATCGCCGCGACTTGGGAGGGCATCCGAGCTGCGGAAATCCTCGAAAAGGAGGGCATCCATTGCAATCTGACCCTGATCTTTGGCATGCATCAGGCTGTTGCCTGCGCCGAAGCCGGGGTGACGCTGATTTCCCCGTTCGTGGGGCGCATCCTCGACTGGTACAAGAAGGCGGAAGGACGAGACAGCTATCCTCCAGCGGAAGACCCCGGCGTGGTGTCCGTGGCCCAGATTTATAACTATTACAAGAAGTTTGGGTACAAGACAGAGGTGATGGGTGCAAGTTTCCGCAATACTGACGAGATCATTGAGCTCGCGGGCAACGATCTGCTGACGATAGCCCCGAAGCTGTTGGACAAGCTGCAAAACGCCAGCGGTACCCTGGAGCGAAAGCTCGATCCCGAGAAAGCCAAGTCGATGAACATCGAGAAGATCAACAGCGACGAAACGACGTTCCGGGCCATGCACGAAAAGGACCTCATGGCCAAGGAAAAGCTGGCCGAGGGCATCCAAGGCTTCTCCAAGGCGATGGTGGTGCTCGAGCACCTGCTGCAAGAGCGCTACCACGTGATGCATGGCAGAGTCGAAGCTGGAAAGGCCGCCAAGAAGTTCTTCCAAGTCTATGACCTGGATGGCGATGGCATCATCACGCGCGAGGAGTGGGCCGGGACCCACGAGGTCTTCGATGCCCTGGATGTCAACGGAGACGGCCAGATCTCGGCTGAGGAGATGGCGGCCGGACTGGGAGCCGCGTTCCGACTGAGTTAGCGTTCCGCGCACAAACGGCGTACGAATGTATGGGAGTGAGGCGGACAATATCCCTAACGGGTTATTGAAAAGCCATTTTGGCACAGGGGCAACACAGCGCTCTTAGGAGGTCAGGGATGGCGTCGGAACAGCCCGCAGGATGGTCAAAAAGGCCCGCTCGCCTGCGCGAAGCCGCTCCGGCGGAGGCAGGGAACACCGCTGGCGGACTTTTTCAACAGGCCCCTGTAAATCACACAGATGAAGCTTGATCTGATTTAAGGGGTTGCCAGTTAAAGAATAACTCAATACTCATGCCTAACCACATCTTTTTGACCCCATGACCCCATCTTTTTCATCTGGATGACCGTATTCCCAATGATTTTTCAACCCTCTCACCCTTCCCCTCTCCCACTTGAAGTGGCAAAAAGGGGAGGGGATTTCACAAAGGGGGGACCTCAAGAGTCACCCCGTCGCAGAGCACCGGGGAATAACAAGGGTTAAGAGAATTTTGAACCACTCCACGAGCAGACTGTTAACTTCTCGGCCTTTTCAGTGATCTGTTTCCACTGATCATTGCTCCAGTTTGGCGTTTCCCTATTCCCGAACTTGTCCATGAATACAACCGGACTCACTCCCCAACTCTGCATGGGTGGGAGTCAAACCTCCTAAATCCAATTGGGACCCCCAAGAACCCAAAGAACGCGATCGTCCAAAAGACTCTGGTGGTTTGGGGCAGGGCTCCTGGTTATCCTTGCTGTGCCCATCGCCGGGTATGCTCTCTTTCCTACGCTGGCATCTGGTTTTCTGGAACAACAACTCGAGGCGCTCGGCTATGAGAACCCTCACATCTCGATCGGCTATCCGGGCTGGGAGTCCACCACAATTCACCAGCTCTCTTTCCAAAAGATCTTGTTAGGCGAAAGGATGACTCTGTCCCTCGAGGACACCCGAATCCACTATCATCTTCCGAAACTTTTGGAAGGCACCGTTCACCAAATTCATATTCCCAACGCGACCTTAGAAATTCATCCCTCTACCCCGGCCGATCTTCCCCTTTCCCAACGTGACCAATCCGAAGTCACAGGACCTGCTCCTGACCAGAAAGTTCTCACAGCCGGAGAGCTCACCCAGTCGCTTCCTTTTATCCCTTTTGAGCAGCTTCTCCTTGACCATCTCTCCATCTCTCGAACAGCCGCCACCGATCCTTTGCAAGAGACCACAATCGGGGGATCCATTGAAACTAAAAACGGGTTGCTGTGGGGAGACTTCACGTTTCAAGGGACAAACCTCTCTCCTTATCAATTGGTCTTTTCGGGACGGAAAATTGGGGACATGGACCTCGTGCTGCGCTCGTTGCTTCAAACCGAAACACCGGTGGTGAGCCTGACATCAACGCTCACTCCTACAGAGGATCGGCTCCGTCTTCGAGGAACCCTCGATGCCGATTTCGGAAAGCTTTTTCTCTTTTTGAGGCAGGTGTTTCCTCTGGGAACTCTTGAGACGGCGTTCCAAGAGATCGCGGGAAACGTCACCGCTACCTGGCAAGGATCCTTACCCAAAAACGCTTCCCTTGCCTCGATCATGGATGAGGACGGGACGACTATTGGGGGATCCTTTCAGTTGAATCTTGACCTCCCGAACATTTCCCTATTTGGGAAATCCTTAACCGGTCTCTCAACCGTCTCCCGTGGGGATTTCACCGCCAACAGGGGTGCCATCACCTGGTCCCTTGCAGAACACACGCACCTGTCTGCTCAGGTTGATATGACTGATTTCCCTGTCCCGGAACACTTGGGTTTCCTTCTTCAACATGAACACGCTCGGGTGACCATTGACCTCCCCCATCCCGTGAAAGGTGTCCTTTCCCTCGCCGACAAGGACTCTCACTTAACGGTTGATGGAACCATCCACGTGCGATTGGACACCACCGACCCCCCGCTGAACGTTGAGGTGTCCCTGAAACATTTCTCAGGCTGGCCACCTGAACGAATTACCGGCGAAGGAAATTTTTCTATTTCCGGGTCGATACCAAGGTTTCCCCATCCAGACGTTCAGGTGCGCAATGCCAAATGGAACCTGGCGGGAAAGGCCTCATTGACCAATCAGGCTATTCACCTGCTGCTTGCCCCATCCTCTTTCGTTGAAGCGAGTGGCGTGAAGTTTCAAGAGACGACGATCCCCTTCGCGAGGATTGAAGGGAAGAATGTCATTCGTCTCTCCTATCAGATGGATACAAAAGCCTGGCAGGTTGACCCGGCTCGCTTGACCATTCATGCACCCCAAATCGACTGGAAGGGTCAATCTTTTTCCAATCGCCTCATTCGCGTGGACTTTGACCAGATTCAGGGGGAACCGGAAGTCTCGGTTGCCCAAGGGAAACTCTATCTGCTGGGTTTTTCAACCCAGGTCGGAGACTTTACTCCGCCAGTCACCAACTGGCAGTTCAATTTCATTGCCAAGCCTTCAACCGTGACCATTGATTTCCTTGGGCAGACGCCCAATAACACCGTTTCGACGAGAGGACGTGTGCAGCACCAGTTTTCAACGAACCAAGGGGGGATCCGCCTGAGGCTCTCACCGCTCACTATCTCCCCCTCGGCCCTCACCTTGAGAGAAATTATCAGTCCCTGGCCTTTTCCATTTGACATCACCTCGGGCAAGGTTTCAGCAACCGCCCGGTTTTCCTGGGTAAGGAAACCTGGGAACTCAGGTCAAGAAATCGCCATAAAAAACCTTGGAATGACCATCGTGTTGGACCACTTGGCAGGCCATTGGGAGAAGGTCATTGTGAACGACCTGAGTACCACCATCACCATCGTCGGTGTCGAAGAATGGCTCATGCCTCAACCTTCGTCTTTGACTATCAAGACAGTCTCTTCCGGGATCACGGCGACGAACATCAACCTGAGATATCAGCTTCGTCACAATCCCACCTCCCCAATCCCTTTCGCTGAGATTTGGGACCTGTCCGCCAGCCTGCTTGGTGGAACGGTTTCCATCAAACACTTGCCTTGGGATGACTCCCAGGAACGCCACTCGTTTACCGTTGAGTTGCAACACCTGGCCCTGGGGGAAATTTTACAACTCGAACAACAAAAGGGTCTTCAGGGAACGGGGCTGTTGGATGGATCCCTGCCGGTCACCTGGTCCCGGTCAGGAGTGGAAATACATACAGGAGAGGTGGCGGCCCGTCCACCCGGAGGCGTGGTCCGTTTTGAAGCTTCTGAAGAAACGGCCCAATCTTTCTCGGAGACCAACTCCAACCTGAGCCTGGTGTTACAAGCCCTCAGCAATTTTCACTATGATGTGTTAAAGGTAGGGTTAGAGTATCAGCAAGACGGCACGCTCAACCTGAGCATGCGTTTGGAGGGGAAAAATCCGGATCTGAAAAAAGGCCAGCCTATCCACTTCAATTTAACTATTGAGGAAAACATCCCGGCTTTATTAAAAAGCTTGCAAGTGGTACAAAGAATTGAGGAGCAAATCGAACAGATGCTCAAGTAGAGGGGGGGCTTACATGAGAAATTGTCCTGAAATAGTGGTACACTACGATCCGGTGGACTGTGGAAAAATCAGGAAACAATCCCGATGATTGATTGCAAGCAAACCGTGACGTGGTTTTTTTTGATGGCATGGGTAGGAATATTTTCTTTAGGAACGGGGTGCACCCCTAGAGTGGAGGTGGTTGCTCCCGAGAAGCCCATCACGATCAATTTGAATGTGAAAATTGACCATGAAGTGCGAATCAAAGTGGAGAGAGAGATTGGCCAGGTGCTATCAGAAAACCCCGAGCTGTTCTAGCGAACATGGAGGAGAGGCTATGAGACCCACATGGAAGTGGATTTTAGTTTTTGGGGTTCTGGGGTTAACCCTGGTGGGTTTTGACGGGCCACAAATCAGTTACGCACTCACACTCCAGGAGGCAAAATCCCAAGGGCTCCTGGGAGAAGCGCCGGATGGATATTTAGGCCTCGTGAGCCCCACTGCCTCTTCAGAGGTCAAATCTTTGATGAACACAGTCAACCAAAAACGTAAACAAAAGTATCAA
Organism: Nitrospinota bacterium; assembly: GCA_022572725.1. GTDB lineage: Bacteria > Nitrospirota > Nitrospiria > Nitrospirales > UBA8639 > JACZVJ01. The sequence goes on from JACZVJ010000005.1 coordinate 53,660, forward strand.
GAAACTGCTCAGCGAACTGGAGCCCAACTACGGGACACTGAAGCCCTCTTTGGGGAAGCCTTAATAAAAAAAACCAAACCTGGCCATTATATCAAGCTGTCTGGAAAATGGGTGAAACGGTAAGGACGATGGACAGCCTGGGGTGAGTGGATGGACGATTATCGAACGTATTGAATTAAGAATCCTTCCTCCAAGGCATAGGAACTGATCGTTGACTACCTAAGGCACTCCATCCGCCAAACCGCTCAAGCCCTCCACATCTCACCGGCCAGTGTTCACAAAACCCTCAGGGTAATGGCGTCATAACTGGCTGATTCTACTCAGGCCGCTTCAGCCAGATTACCTGTTCAAAAAACAGGTATTTTATGAACATGCGTCATCGTCCGGGGATCACACTACTCCACGTGAATTGGCCTGCTCCGTTGTTGCACCCCACTCGCTGTTAGTCCCGGGCAGTGGTGGACCGTTCAGAACATGTAGATCCCTGCACTCATTCCCCATTCTTGTATCTTTCTCTTTGTCACTCCCAGCCTGCCTACCTCCAAGGAATGGGCCCTGGGCTACAAACCGACGGACCCTGGGGCCAAGGAACCAAAGGCACCCTATCAACCATGCGCATGACTAACATAAAATACGGTAAAACTTTCAAGGTGGGATCACTGTGAAAGTGCCTGGGCCATTCGAGAGGGCCATTCAGTGGAGCAAAGAGTTGGCTGGCCGTGGGGGGGGGGACGAGTCGGTAGGTCCTCAAGGTTGAAGAGGAAAGGCATGAGCATGGGCCACAAAATCCTACTACGTTTTGTGTCCATCACCCTCATGAGTTTGCTCCTGAGTGGTGGTCTGGCTGTTGGGCAGGAGGATGTCACGGAAAGGGTGGAAAATTTAAACGCGGAGGTTATAGAACTATATCGAGCCGGGAAATACGCCGAAGCGCTG